>JAHFLM010000037.1 GCA_023244865.1 Candidatus Harrisonbacteria bacterium
TCATATCTAAAATAATATGAATATTATTAAAATAAGTCTTATTAAAACTATCTAACGGGGTAAATGAAAGCGGTGATTTTGGCGGCTGGGCAGGGATTGCGCATGAGGCCGTTAACATTAGATAAGCCAAAGCCTTTGGTGGAAGTGGCGGGGAAGCCGCTCGTTGAGCGGTTGGTTTTGAATTTACCGAAGGAGATCGATGAATTAATTATCGTGGTGGGTTATTTGGCGAATAAGGTAGAGGATTATTGTGGAGATAATTTTTTGGGTAAAAAAGTGACTTATGTTTTTCAAAGAGAATATTTGGGGACGGCGCATGCGTTGAAGTTGTGTCGGCCTTATTTAAATAATGAGAGATTTTTAGTGGTGTGTGCTGACGATCTTTATGGAAAAAAAGGTTTGGAAAATTTACTAAAGCATCGGTTGGCTGTTTTGGCACTCGAGCATGTGGAGCCAAAAAGATTTGGAGTGATTGAAATGGAGAATGGTTATTTGAAAAGAATTTTAGAGAAGCCAGAGGAGCCACCAACTAATTTAGTGAACACTGGGGCTATGATTTTGGATGATAAGGTGTTTGATTATGAAATTGAGAAAAGTAAGAGCGGGGAATATTACTTAACAGATTTAGTAAATCTGGTGGCTAGGGATCGGAAAGTGAAAGTGGAGCGAGCAGATTTTTGGGTGCCGGTAGGGACGCCCGATGATATTGTGCTTGCGGAAGAGAAATTGAGGTGGGTGAAATAGGTATAGATTTATTTTTAAATATTAAATAGCTTCAACAAGCTCACTACAAGTAGATTCCACGCCTCAATTCCGAATTGATTCTTTGGGGAATCAAACGTAATTGGGCTCTGAATGACATTTTAAAAAATAAATACAATTTGAAATGTTATTATTAAAGGGATGACCACGAATAAAGTGTGGCACTCTTTGGCGTCTTCCGAAGTCTTTAGTAATTTAAAGACGAGTCGGGAGGGATTAGAAAAAAAGGAGGCGTTGTCGCGGCTCGATTTTTTTGGTTTGAATGAAATTCCGGTTATAAACGAGCGTGGCTTTTTTAGAATTTTCGTGAGGCAGTTTAGCAATCCTTTCCAATATGTTTTGATTTTGGCGGCAATATTTTTTGCGGTGTTGGGAAATTATTTAGACGCAGGAGTAATTTTTGGGGTAAGTGTTTTGAATGTGTTTTTAGGTGCAATGAGTGAGTGGCAGGCTTTGGGAAAGTTAAAATTAATTGATAGCGAAAATGAAAAGGAGGTTTTGGTATTTCGGGAAGGAAGAGAGGTTTTTATAAATGAAAAGTTGGTGGTGCCAGGGGATGTTTTGATTTTGGATAGGGGGGATTTTGTGGCGGCGGATGCCCATCTTTTTTTAGCCAATCGATTAATGATGAATGAGGCGGTGTTAACTGGTGAGGGTAGTTTGGTGGCTAAAAAAAGCGACGATATTTTGCCATTTGAAGAGCCCTTAGCTTCTAGAGTTAACATGGTTTATAAGGGGACTTATGTGGGGAATGGGTATGCTCGAGCGGTGGTGGTTGAGACGGGTTTGCAGACCGAAATAGGTCGTTTAGGCACACTCGCAGAGAGGGATGAGGTGAGATTGCCCTTAGTAAGAGGGGTGGACTTTTTGGCGCGATCCCTTTTATTTTTTGGCGGACTTTTAGTGTTTTTGATTCTAATATTTTTATGGGCGAATGGGCGAGATATGAACGAGGGAATTTTTCTCGCAATTACTTTAGCGATTACTTTGGTGCCTGAAGGATTACCATTGATTTCTAGTTTATTTTTAGTGGGTGGGCTGCAGAAACTTTATGAGGCGGATTTTTTAATTAAGAAAAATGCAGCGGTGGAGGCTTTGGGTGAAGTGACGGTTTTAGCGCTTGATAAAACCGGGACGGTGACAAAAAACGAAATGGTAGTGCAAAAGATTTTTGTAAACAATCGATTTTTTGAGGTGAGTGGGGATGGTTATAATAACGAAGGAAAATTTCATTGGGGAGAGCGGGAGATTAATCCGGAGCATTTTCCGGACTTACGCTTGATGGGATATGCAGCGGAGTTGTGTGCGAATGGGGAGGTATTAGGAAGAAGGGTGGTGGGAGATCCAACCGAGGTGGCTTTGCGAGTGTTTGGTGAGAAATTAGGTTTTGATAAAAATATTTTAGAAAGAGAACACGAATTGGTTTTGGATGAGCCTGTTTCTGAAAATCAAAAGTATCATTTAACAGTGCATCGTGAGGGGGATGGATTTATTACGACAGCTTTGGGGGCGAGTGAAGAGGTGATGAGTTTGTGTAAAAAAGTTTATTGGCATGGCGAGGAGGTTGATTTAGAAAGTGATTTGCACGGTGGCCTCACGAAAACACTTGAAAAAAACTTTTTGAGTTTAGGGATGAGAGTGATCGCTGTGTCTTATATGAGAAGTGAAGTTTTACCCAGTGGTAAGCCCTTCAGCTCCGCTCAGGGCAAGAAAAATAATAATTTAGTATTGTTGGGTTTTATTGGGATGACAGATGAGTTGCGACCGAATATTAAGAAATTGATTGTTGAGGCGAAGCAATTGGGGGTGAGATCAATTTTAATTACAGGAGATCACAAGTTAACAGCATTGGCAGTAGCAGAGAGAATTGGTTTGGTTGGAAAGCGAGCGGAGGCTCTGACGGATTTAGAAATTAACAAGATGAATGATGTGAAATTGGCCAGTGTGGTTTTAGATTACGCGGTATTTGCTCGAGTGTCGCCACAAAATAAGTTGAGGATTATTAATGCATTAAGAGCTAGAGGAGAGGTGGTGGCGATGACGGGGGATGGGGTAAATGATGCGCCGTCGCTTGCTGATGCGGATTTAGGAATTGCGATGGCTGGGGTGTCTTCGGCTGTGGCTTCGGAGGTGGCTGATGCTTTGATATTAAGTAATGATTTTTTAGTGATGGTGGAGGCGATGAAGGTGGGGCGATTAGTGTTTCAGAAAATTAAAAAATTAACCGAGTTTGTTTTAAGTATAGGATTTTCGGAGGCATTTTTTGTAAGTTTGGGAATTTTTTTGGGATCTAAGGTGGTGTTATTGCCGATTCAGGCTGTGTGGTTGAATGTGGTGTCTGATTTATTTTTGGTAATGGTATTTTGGCGAGATACTAATTTGGAAAATATAAGAGAGCGAGGCATGTTTAATGGAGCTTTTTGGAAAAAGGTTTTAGGTTTGGGTTTGCTAATTGGGATTACGACTTTTGGAGTGGGGAATTTTTTTGAAGGATTGGCAGTGGGGCGGGGGATGACGGCGGCCTTAGTATTTTTAAGTTTAATGCAGGTGGTGAGCTTGATTAATATTAAATTAGGAAAAAGATTAATTGAGGATTTGAAGATTTATGAATGGAGGGAGTTGCTTACTGGTGTTTTGGGAATGGCTTTTATGCTTATGCTCGTGGTATATTTTGAGCCAATGAGACTTTTGCTCAGAACTGTGAGCTTGGGTTTCAAAGATTGGTTGTTACTTATTAGTTTCGCAACGCTTTTGTTTATTTTAATGGAGCTTAGAAAAAGATTGAGATTTTTAAATTAAATGGAATTTTTTGAGTTGGTAAAATACCTATTAATTAATTATGGAGTTGCAGCAGCACTTTTTTTGGGTTTATTTGAGGAGTTGGTTTTTATAATACCCTCAACTTTAGTTTTTTTAGCTTTGGGTTTTTTGGGGATAAGTAAGACTTTAAGTGTAGAAGAGGCTCTAATAAAGAGCTTTTTAGTTTATGGTTTTTGGGGTGCTTTAGGAGTACTTTTAGGGTCTATTCTAATTTATTGGTTGGCTTTTTATGGGGGAAAGTATTTTATTGTAAAATTTGGTAGGTATTTTGGAGTTGATTGGATTGATATTGAAAAATGGGCTTTGTGGTTTGAAAAAGGTTACAAAGATGAGTTGGTGGTTTTTATTGCTAGAGCCTTACCTTTTTTGCCAATTACTTTAGTAACTATTGCTGGAGGAATACTAAGACTTCCTTGGAAAATGTTTTTTACTTTAACCTTTTTAGGCACTATGGTGAGAGTTGGTGTTTTGGTATTTTCAGGTTGGGCTTTAGGAGAGACTTATAGATTGTGGTTGGACTGGGAGGTTTTTATAGAACGGTGGATTTTTGGTTTGGGGGCGGTTACAATCTTAGGAATAATTATTTATTTTCATGAACGAGGAAAGCGGCTTAAAAAATAAAAATGTTTGGTGGCTTTCAGCCACATCTTTTTTTACAGATATTAGTTCGGAAATGATTTTTCCGATCTTGCCGATTTTTTTGAAGTCGGTTTTAGGGGCACCGATTTGGATTATCGGAGTGATTGAGGGGGTGGCACAGGGTGTCGCAGCTTTTTTGCAATATTTTGCTGGATTTTTAGCTGATAAAATTAATAATCATAAGAAATTGGTGCTTTGGGGGTATGGGATTAGTTTTTTAGCGAAAGGAGTTTTTGCTTTAGCTAATTCGGCATGGATGGTTTCGATTTTTAGAATCAGCGATCGCGTGGGTAAGGGGATTAGGACGGCACCGCGGGATGCTTTAATAGCTAATTCGGTGGATGCTTCTGTGCGGGGGCGGTATTTTGGTTTGCACCGTAGTCTGGACACGGCCGGAGCGATTTTAGGAACGGTTATTGCTTTGTTATTTTTGAACTTTTACGATGAGGGGATAGCGACCGTGCTCCGAGCTGTGCTTTATTGGTCTTTAGTGCCGGCTTTGATTGGCTGGGTATTACTTTTAAAAGTTCGCGAGGTGGGTGACGTGGAATCATCAAGGCCAGTTAAACTTTTGGCTTGGGGTAATTTAGATAAAAGATTTAGAGATTTTTTGGTTTTGGCTTTTCTATTTGGCTTAGCTAATTACAGCTATGCTTTTTATATTTTACGGGCGAGCGAATTAGGAGTGGCGGTGTTCGCTGTGCCTCTAGTCTATTTGGTTTATAATATTTTTTACGGGTTTAGTTCTTATCCGGCTGGCATAATGTCCGATAAATTAGGGAGGAAAAATATTTTGATTTTAGCTTTGGTGTTTTTGGCGGCGGTGAATTTTGGTTTTATTTATGTTGCTAACCCGTCTTTAGTTTGGGTTTTGTTTGCTTTGTATGGTTTAGTGATTGGCATGACGGATGGGGTGATGAAGGCGTTTGTGTCTGATTTAGTGATTGAAAATCGAGCTCTGAGTTTCGGCTGGTTTAATATTATTTTAGGAGTGGCGACGATTTTTGGGAATGTGATTGGAGGAGTTTTGTGGCAGAGGTACGGCGCCTTTTATGCTTTTGGTTTGTCGGGTTTTTTGGGTTTGATTGCTGTAGTTTATCTTTTTTATAAAAATAGTTTAGCTTTAAAAGGTGGTGATGGAAAAATTAAGTTTCAGGCTTATAGGTAAAAGGTTTTTAGATCTTTAGCGTTATAATAAAAGAGTGAGTTATAGATTTTATCCTGGTTCTCGTTTAGCTTGGGCGGCGATGTTTGAGCAGTTAGAGATGGCTACGAAAACAATTTATTGGGAGAGCTTTATTTTTGAGAATAATTTAAAGGAGTACGATTTTTTGAGCCTTCTAATTAAGAAGGCGGAGGTTGGAGTGAAAGTGAAAATGATCGTGGATAGTTTTGGCGGTTTGGGTTTTGGTAGAGAAGATGTTTTTAGATTGCGAGGGGCTGGAATAGAGATTTTATTTTATAATCGGCTTTTGCCATGGTGGAATCCTTATCGATTTAAGCATTGGTTTTGGCATAGGAATCATCGGAAGCTTTTAATTATTGATGAGAAGGTAGCTTTTTTGGGCGGAGTGAATGTGGGGAAGAGGTTTGCTGATTGGTTGGATCTGCATGCTATGGTGAAGGGGCTTTTGGTGCGTTATCTAATTAGAGATTTCGCGGTTTCTTATGAGTTGTGTGGTGGTTTGCAAAAAATAAAATACAAAACGGTTTTTAAGGGTAATAAGGTTAAAGTTTTTCAGCATTCGCCTTTAACGCGGCGGGGCGTTTTGAAAAAGTTTTATAAGGAGGTGTTGAGGCGGGCAAAGCGGGAGGTATTTATTGTGACGCCATATTTTTTCCCTCAACCTTGGTTTATCGGGGCGGTTAATCGAGCTTTGAAAAGAGGTGTGAAAATAAAAATTATCGTGCCTAAGAAAACAGACAGTATTATTTCTGACCTAGCTAATTATATTTTTATGTCTTTAGTTTGGCGGAAGGGGTTAGAATTTTATTTGTGTAAAAAAATGAATCACGCCAAGGCGATTTTGGTGGATCAAGAGATTGGTTCGATTGGTTCTCAGAATATTGATACTTTGAGTTTTGATTATAATCTTGAAGGTGGTTTGATTTTTGAGCGTAAGGATTTATTGGTTAAGCTGAGAAGTATTTTTGAATTATTTATGGCGGAGAGCGAGCCTTTGGTGGTGGTGAGTGATAAAAAATCTCTAGGGCATAGATTGCTAAGATTTGTAGTTTTGAGTTTTAGAAATTATTTATAGAGTTAGTTTAGTTTGAAGTTTGATGAAAATAGGTTAATTTAAGTCTACTAATGAAAGATAAGCAGATTTTTAATTTAATCAAAGAAGAGTGGGAGAGGCAGGAAGAGACGGTTAATTTAATTCCTTCGGAGAATTATGCTTCGAGGGAGGTTTTGGCGGCTTTGGGTTCGCCGTTGGTAAATAAGTATAGCGAGGGGTATCCCGGGGCGAGGTATTATCCGGGAAATGAGATTTATGATGAGATTGAAGAGTTGGTGAAGAAAAGATTTTTGAAATTATTTAAATTAAAGGGTGATGAGTGGCATGTGAATGTGCAGCCGTATTCTGGTTCGACGGCGAATTTCGCGGCTCTTTCGGCTTTGATGCAGCCAGGTGAGGTGCTTTTAGGGATGGGTTTAGCTGCTGGTGGCCACTTAACTCATGGTCATAAGGTAAATTTTTCGGGGAAGATTTATAAGTCGTATCAGTATGGCGTGGGGGCGGGGGATGATTTGATTGATTATGATGATTTGGAGAGGTTGGCTAGCTCTTATAAGCCGAAGGTGATTATTTCTGGGGCGACGGCGTATCCACGACGGATTGATTTTAAAAAGATTTCTGAAATTAGTGATCGGGTGGGAGCGCATCATTTGGCTGATATTTCTCATATTGTGGGGCTTGTAATGGCTGGCTTGCATCCTAATCCATTTTTGGATGGGGCGGATGTGGTGACTTTTACGACGCATAAAACTTTTCGGGGGCCGAGGGGAGCAGTGATAATTTGTAGGAAAGAATTAAAAGAAATGGTTGATCGAGCGGTGTTTCCGGGGGCGCAGGGTGGGCCGCATAATAATAAGATTGCGGCTATGGGAGTGGCGGCTTATGAAGCTGCTAGTCCTAATTTTCTAGAATATCAGAGACAGGTTATTAAAAATGCCGGCGTGCTTTATGACGAGCTTGCTAAGGCGGGGTTTAAGTTTGTGAGCGGGGGGACCGAGAATCACCTAATGTTAATTGATTTGAGAAATTTAGGGATGTTGGGGAATAAGGCGGAGAAATTATTAGAAGCTTGTGGGATTAATGCTAATCGGAACAGTATTCCAAGTGACACTACGCCATTTGCGCCTAATGGGTTGAGGCTTGGGACGCCAGCAGTGACTACGAGGGGCATGAAAGAAAAGGAAATGAAGAAGATTGCGGAATTAATTACGAGGGTATTAATAAAGAAAGAAAAGTCGAAAATTATTAAGAAAGAGGTTTTGGCTTTAGTGAAGAAGTTTCCGGTATACTAAGCCTGTGTCGTTTTAAATTAACTAGTTTTGGAAACGGGATTAAAAACACCAGCGTGTTTTTATCCTTCAGACTCAGAAAAATTTTCGTGTTGTTCTAAGGGGAAACGAACAACACGAAACCGGCAATTTTTCTTCCGTCATGTTCCAAAATTAATTAATTTAAAACTTAAAATACAAAGTTTTTATTAATGGGAGGAATAAATAATATGAAAATAGATGGGAAAAAGATTGCTGAAGAAATTTTGGCGGGAATAGATTTGGAGAGGGTGAGGGGGTTGAGGTTGGTCGCTATTTTAGTTGGTGAAAGTGAGGCTTCGAGGAAATTTTTGAAGGTGAAGGAGGGGGTAGCTAAGAGATTGGGTGTGGAGTTTGAATTATTGGAGATAGAAGAAGAAGTGGGGCAGAAGGATTTGGAGGCGATAGTGGAGAAGATTAGTAATGACAGAAGGAATGACTTTATAATTTTGCAGTTGCCATTGCCGGCAAAATTTAAGCGAGAGAAGGTGATTGCGAAAATTGACTCTGAAAAAGATATAGATAATTTGAAAGGCGGAGATATTTTTATGAGCCCAGCTGTTTCTGCTATGCTTGAGATTTTTAAGAGATTTGATTTAGATTGGCAGAAGAAAAAGATTGGGTTGGTGGGTGTGGGGTTTTTAGTGGGCGGGCCGATTGGGAGGTTTTTGACGAAAAAACGGGTCTGGTTTGAGGTGGCGACGGAAGAAACGAAAGATTTGAAAGATTTTTTGAAGGACAAAGAGATCGTGATTACT
>JAHFLM010000078.1 GCA_023244865.1 Candidatus Harrisonbacteria bacterium
AATTGAGTTCATCTGAATAGCTCTTTACAACCGCCAATAAATCGATATCGCTAGTAGGAGTTACTTCGCCCGTTGCCGCGCTACCAAATAAAATGATTTCTAGTAACGGTAGTTTTTTTAACTTGGAATTCTTGGCAACCTTGCTCTGAACCCATTTTGGAATCAAAGACCGATTCATTGAAATGACCGGAATCACAAAGTTCTGAAGTAAAAATGAATTCTGATTCAAGCTGTACACAGACGATCTACCAAATTTTTCGTGAGAAAGAATTTTTAGATTTACCAGATCCTTGATGCTTCGGCTGATAGAGATAGGAGGGCAGTGGGTGCTTTGTGCTATTCGAGTTTGATTGCTTTGAATTGACGGATTTTGAATAAAATACTGAAGAATCCTGTAACGCGTATCCGGAAAAAAACAGTGATCGAGCCAGCCATTAGCCATTAAGTAAATACCGGGGATAAACCCGGACTCCTTTTAGAACCGTACGTGCGCGATTTACGCATACGGCTCCTCATATTGCGTTTCAACTCAGGAACAATTCCAGAGGTGATATCTATTAATTGTGTGCCACAGATTGGCTTAGGGAGGGGTTTGAACATGAGGCGTTTAGTGAACGCTGGCCATGTGTAAGACCTCTTTTGGCTTCTGCGGTTTAACCACTTGTAGAGCAGTCCCACAACTGAGAAGTAGTAGTAGTTTAGCTTTGGACGATTGAAGATAATTCCGTAGTAGGAGTAGTGCCCGCGCAATTTCTGTGCTGTTTGCATCCAGATTTTGTCGAGGGGCAGTCTACTTCGGACAGATTTTATCCAATCTCCAAAGGCTTCGATACTTTTACCAAGTTTCTTGGGAGCTGTGCTAACCTTCAGTAGCTTCTTTGAGCTTCTGAAGGATTTATTTCCCCAATAGAAATTGAATCCTAGGAATTGAATTTCACCTTGGGGTGACTTTTGATTGAAAATGATAATGTTTGATTTGTCGTCATTCATTTTCAGTTTGAATTCTGAGTCAAGGCGCTCGCTGAGACGTGATTTAAATAGAGACGCTTTATTCATGTCCGTGAAGACGAATACGGCGTCATCGGCATATCTCACCATCTCTGCATCTGCCAGCCAGTTTTCTTCAAACCAGTTGTCGATGCAAGCGTGTAAATAGATATTTGCTAAAATGGGGCTGATGGGAGCACCTTGCGGTGTACCTCTTTCATTCCTTCTTAGTTCACCCTCTTCACTTAGAATCGAGTTTCTTAGCATTCTTTTGATTAATCTGAGAAAGCTTTGATCTTCGATTCTTTGTTCTAAGATTTCTATGAGTTTCTGGTGGTCCATTGAGTTAAAGAATTTCTCAATGTCCATTTCAACCACTACACATTTTTCACTTCGTTCTTGTATGACTTTGTAAAGTCGTGCAATGGCTTGGTGTGTGTTGCGCTTGGGCCTAAATCCATAGCTGTGCCGGTGGAATGAATTTTCATAGATCGCTTCTAGAATCTTTGCCCCTAGTTGCTGGACGATTTTATCTTCCAGACAGCCAATGGCTAGAGGTCTTGTCCCTCCGCTTGCTTTGGGAATGAGAACTTCGCGGGAGGGCTTTGGTCGCCATCCTCCACGTTTAATCTCGTCGCAGAGCTTGTAGAGATTCTCCTCCAGATTCTCAGCATATTTATCTTTGGTCATTTGATCGATTCCGATAGCCTTTGATCCGTCTAGGCTCCGGAATGCCTGCCGTAGATTTTCAATCGAAAATTGTGGCATCAACGCCTTGAATTTTTGATCTGCATTTCTACTTGCAGCTGAGCTTATTCTATCTAATCTAACATATCCCTTGAACGACCCATGTGAACAGGGTTCGGGAGTGAGACTAAATTGATTCGCTTGATGTGATCCCCTTCGCTCCATAGACATTACTCTACTTCCTCACTACTATGGGACCATCTGACTTCTCGTCTCTGCATGCTTTTACACTTGATCGTTACGTCTTGCGAAAAAGTTGATTTCTTCATTGAAACCACAGAGGGAGATCTCCCAAGTTTCTGAAACAACCTTCGATACATGCCATGGACTTGGACTCCGAGAGTGCCTGAGGATGAATCCACAGGTGTTGCCTTCGCGTCCTCATAATAGCTCGGCCACTCTGGAACGTACTGATTTACGGAGCTCGATACCTTCACGCCACTTAAGGCATTACGGCCTGCATCGTTTCGCGCTGGGCTTCGTGCAGAGCTTCGCAGCTGTACACGCCAGTTATGATACCCGGACCTTGCGGTGTTTCCCGGGATGAGACTCGACATCATTGCCTCACGGCTAGGATTCTCACTCACTGGTTGCTTCAAACTTCTCTTGGCGCACATAAGAATAATATAATGAAATTTCGACTAGCCGCATAGTTAAAATCTTGATATATCACGAGCCATTATGAAAAAATTTAGTGGGGCCATTATTGGGTTTGGATTTATATCCGGCAAGGGCCATTTTCCGGCCT
>JAHFLM010000038.1 GCA_023244865.1 Candidatus Harrisonbacteria bacterium
ACACTTATTTGGTGTCGCTCCATTGTGAGGAAAGACAGGTTGGGCTACTAATCCATTCCGAAAGCCCGATTTATGACTTAATGTTGGCGGCTGATGGAATCATAGATGATGCTGAGTATATTCGAGCATTGCAAGAAAAAATCAGTATCACTAAACTTGAGCATAGTAAGTTGGGTGAAAAAGTCGGCGACTACTCATACAAATTCCTGACTCAGATGGTCCTACTCGAAATTGCCAAACGTCAAGGAAAAATTCGGCAATCTAGCCAAGAAGACGATTTGGCTGAAGTACTTAGTGCGGAGCTTGGCGGTCGAGGGGTAAGGGTCATTGAGGTAATCCATTTTTATCCCAGACTCATACCGGTTGATTACAGCGAAAGCAAAGACGGGCTCATGAAAGAAATGGGCTTTGTGAGAGAAGAAAAAGAAGCCTCGAAAAATGACGGGGCGGACACCCTTAATGGTTCGGAACTCGAGTAATTGAAATTTATAAAACAAACCCGCGTTGCGAGAGGCAACGCGGGTTTTTTATTGGAACAATTATTCTTGAGGAACGAGATTAATCACGGTAGCTCTTTCTCGATTACGCCAATAGGCGGCTTCGGCTTTTAGATCTGGTAAATAATGCGACAAAAACTCATGAGTCGTAATATGAATTACCGAGCTAACAAAATAAGCGAGACCAACACCAAAACTAGCTTTTTCATAATCTGAATTTTGTGGATCATCACAAGAATCAAGAAAAGCTTGGGAACTTGTTTCCAACTCTAGAGCTAGTCTTAATGCTTCTTCTTGTTGAGCCTCAGTGTTAGTTAAATAAATAAAGAAATTCCGAAAATTAGTGTCAACTAAATTTCTAAAAGTGTGCGCGGCTTTGACTTGATGCAAAACATTGAAGAGCCAAAGTTGTTTCAAGGTTGTCGTATTATGCATGACTCCCCTATGAATCACTAATTCATTAAAAATTTCTCTGAATTTTTTATTCAAAAAAGAAGCTAAAGATGCCCCGTCATGATTAATTAAAAAATCTTGAAATTCAGCGATGGCTATAATTTGAGGATTAATCTTTTTCTCAAGGAGATCGCAATCAATAACTAATTTAATCTTCCAGATTAATACTGAACTAAGAGTAAGCAAATAAACGGCGATTGAGCACTCAAGAATGTTGAGCCACATGACCTACCTCCTCTAAGAAAGAAACGAAAAGGAATCAAAAAGTTTGTCTATTTTGAAAGGGCTTTATTTAAATTACTCCTCTATAAATAAAGAGTAAACCCCATTGGATAAATTCTCATCTAACGGAATGAACCCCAACCTCTCGTTTCACTCGAGGTGACAGGAGATATGACAAAATACTAGGTATTTATAGTTAATTTGACATTTATAGGTTTTTTATGCTATAATATAAGAAGTGCGGGTGGAATGTTTTCCATCCTTTGAATAAGATTCGAAACTGCATTAGCAAAGGAAATGCCATGAGTGACAGCGTCTTCAGTGCCCTTATGATCCTCGGATCGATCCTTTTGATGTGTATCTGGAGTATGTGCGGGAGTTTTCTCACGGAGGATCGGCTCAAGCCCAACTGGATGAACCGGTTATTCCTCGGGAACGTCGTCCTCCTCTTCCTGTCTCTACTTGTGGGAGCAGGCATCGAAAAGAGGTATGGCCACGAGTCTTTCCAAGACTTCAGCTTCTGGTACATGCATGCCGGGCCGCCGGTTTGGATGTTCGCTATCCTTTGGGTAGCCATCTTGTGTGATGCTTGGAAAAAATGGCTTGAGGTTGCCAAGGATGGCTTCGGTAGTGATGATTCTTGGCGTAGTGTCCACCGAGGATGCTTGCCAATGAATGGTCAGATCTCTCCCGACATCCTTGGTCGCCATACAGAAATAAGCCAACGACCGCTGTCGGGGGTAGTGGTGACAGACGACTTGGAGATCGGCGCGGAATTCGACGCCTCTTTCGAGACGGACGATGGAAATGACAGCCTTCGCGCAGAAGCTGAAATCTTCACGCCGATCGGTGCCGCCGCTGATACATCACGGTAGAGATGGCGGGTAACTTCCCCCCCTCTCATCGACAAATAAGGAGAAAATAAAAAACCCTCGTTCCATTGGAACGAGGGTTTGTTTTTTTACTCACAAATTAATTTTCTAGAAAGAACCTGAGGCGGAAGCCTTCAAAAATGATTCGAAAACTTTTCGATTCACTAAAGTATCATCGCTCTTAGGAGCGGTGTAGAAGGTAGTGTCGCGAGCGACGATTCTACCATCTCTCGATTGAATATCGAGCACACCCACACCCGTATCGAGATGCTTCAATAAATGCGTTTCAAAACCACTCTTTTCCTTAATAGTACCAAGCTGCATTTCAATTCTCTCACCCACTCTACCCTGCCATTGATACTTACTTAAGGCTAAAGCCACGTGGAAGTTGGCCGAAATGACCAAATTGGATCCACTAGCAAAACCTAAAGTTTGTTCAGGCCGCGCAGAATAAGTTAGAGCTCGACCCATGTACGGGTGAACGACTTGCAACTTAACACCAGAAGGTAAGGCTAAAGGCTCATCTTCTTTCACTCGTAAAACCTTACGAATCACTAAACTGCTCAAATCTGAGTAATTCAAATTAAATCCTGGAACAAACTCTTTCAAAATTCCCGAGATCTCTTCACGCAATCTTTCGATCAAGGATTTTCTGAAAGTATTAAGCGGATTAACACCAGCCTCTTGAATCCAGCAACAATGATTACCTGGGATGTAAATGAATTGCACCAAGGCTTCGTTGATTAAATTAAGAATCTCGCTGTGCTTTGGCTTTTTAGCTGCAAATCTAGCCGCGAGACGTGCTCGGAAAACTTTGAGCATGACTTCGGAAACCAGATAAGCGGCATAATCTTCCTGCACAGTATTATTAATACCGTCAATAATCTCACCCTTAACAAGCAAATTGTGCTTAGTACCTTCGACAAAGTCGCCAGCACCAACCAAATAATTAATATCTCGCTCAAGAATGATCTGTGGTACCACCTTCACAAACCAATTAACCTTGGTGTGCACGCAACCAGCGTGCAAGCAGCCAAAGCTAAGAAATCTGTTATTAATCAAACCAGTTTGATCAAAATTATAAGTCAAAGAATTTTTTAGCCAAATAGGATCAAAGTCGAACTTACCAGAGGTCTCATCGTGAATCAGGCCAGGCCAAATCTTTGAAGCGGCCGAGCCCTTTAAATCTTTCAGAGCTTCTCTAACAGAAGGTCTGGTTCGGTTAATCCGACGGGCGATTTGCCCAACAGTTAAAGCGCCTTCGTTCTTAAGAACTTTGACAACTTTTTTCTGATTAGCACTTGTTCCCGGAGGAGAACTGATACCATCTCTCTCATCAACTAAAAGATCATTAAAACTAATCGACTTGGTCGTTACTACTCCAGAATCCTCACAGGTCAAAATGGTTAAGCCTACCTGACTTTCCGTACCCACCTTGGTCTGCCACAAGTGACAGAGAGCTGGAATAGAAAAGAATGGTAAAGCAGATTCACCACCACCTGGCTTCTGAATATCTGAAGCAAAGCAACCAATACCAGCTAAAGTAATATCATCACCTTGAGGAATACGTGACCAGTCATCAAGCACTCGTTGAATAGCGGTACTTTGATACTTGCCGCGCATCCAGGTCGCTTTTTCTGGAGTAAGAATCGCTAATTTTCTACCTTTAATCCGCAAGTCAAAAACCGCGTTACCATGATTTTCATGAACAATGTCGTGACGGCGCTTACTAGCTAAGCGAGCGGCAATCAAATTACCCAACTGACCATCGTAAGCAGGACTCGTCACAATAAAAATCTTTGTATTCTTACTAGCTTCAGGACTCTTGATAGTTGGAAAATTCTTACTCAAGAAATCCACAGCTTCATCAACGAAATCTTCTTCAAACTTACTTTTTTCATCTCGTTTCACAAATCTTTTTAAGCCAACCTTAATATCGGCGTTCATTGCCGAAACAGAAGTTAAACCACCAGCTAAAACCACAAAATGACAACCTTCTTTTTCAATTAACTGTGCGGCGAGCTTCAGAAGTCCTAGACGAAAGCCAGGACTGCCAAAATCGAGCCGCGAAAGTAAAGCGACTTTCGTAGCCATTGCAGACCTCCTTTGGTAAGCCGTAGTTTCAACGTAGGCTACCTTTTTGCTTTCGGAATTAAACTAGGTCCACCTCTGCACCCAGTATAGATTCCGGCCGCCTCGAGGGCGACTGGGTTTCGGGATTAAATTTTCAATCTAACAACTGAATCAAAATTACCAGTCAGAAGCCTCAAAGGCAATATTTACATTTATTAAAAATGGCGTGTTGTGGGGGTAAAAAACAATTAAATAAAAAAGCCCCGCACGTATTTCGTGCGGGGCTTTGGTATTAATACCAAACTTTCAAAAAACTAAATTTCTTTACTTTACTTTACTTTTCCGATGAACTCATTGGTACCGGAATTGGTGGAAGCGGCTTAGTAACCGGTTCCTTAGGTGCCCTTTCAGGATCAAACCGCCACTTAGACGGGACAACCGACTGTTGCTTCTCGGTTACCCCGAAAGCGCGTAATAGTTCCAAACTAGGCAGAGCGCCAGCGAGTGGCGAAGAGCCAGGCATAGAGCCTTCGGTTGTCATAATGACCGTTTTGGGCACCTTAAGAGTCTTCAGGGCCTCGGTGACCATTTCGATTTCTTCTAATTGAATTCCAAGTAGCGTTCTTTCATAATCCGAAGCCGCTCCGGCCATGGCGAGCATCTGCTCTTTAGCGGTGGCTAGAATTTCGGCTGCCTTTTGCTCATTCTCAGCAATCTGTGCCTTAGTTTCAGCGATATCTCTCAGAACACCGCTCACCTCGGCTTTGACGGTGACCA
The DNA here is from genome assembly GCA_023244865.1 of Candidatus Harrisonbacteria bacterium. Lineage (GTDB taxonomy): Bacteria > Patescibacteriota > Minisyncoccia > UBA6257 > UBA11618 > JAHFLM01. The sequence goes on from JAHFLM010000038.1 coordinate 4,895, forward strand.
CCTTAACTTTGGTTTGACCTTGGACTTGCGCCAATTTCTTACCAATCGTAGCCACTTCTTGCTTCTGTTGAGCGCCAATAACCATCTTGGCCTTAATCTCGTTCGCCTTCCACTCGGTTTCGGCTACCTTACGATCACCTTCGGCGATCGTTTGCAAACGCTGTTGAGCGTTCTTAATAGCTTCAGCCTTGTTCTGCTCAGCCTCTAAAATATATTTCTTTTTCTCGTCAAACTTTTTCGTAGTTTCAGCATCATAATCGGTCGCTGAAATACTAAATTGCAGAATCTTGATACCGTAACCAATCAAAGGTGAAAGAACCGTAACAATAGGCTTACCATCTTTATCTCGGACGATTTCAGCCGCCAAGACGGTATCTGTACCCTCTACGCTCTTTTCACCCACCACCTTACTCGGCTGATGCACAGAAACACTACCAGGAGAACTTGTCTCCCTAACTGGAGTTTCACCTTCCTTAGGCGCTTCCGCATTAACAACTGAATTTTTTTCGGCTTGAGTGAGTAAGTCCGTCACTGAATCCTTCCGACGAATCGTTACTTTTTGCATCTTGAAGAAGCCATCTTTTAACTGATCGTAAACCACTTGATAAAATTCAGCTTTACGAGTCGCCTGATTTTCAGTCGACGACATAATAGCTCCAGAACGAGAAATGCAGTCACGACCGTGAGAACGAATCGCGAGAATCGCATTTTCTGGACCACGAAATTGCCGGTGAAAATTACGCTGACCTGCAATCACAAGATTTTTCTCTTCAGGCGTCTCTTTACCGGTCAATTTTGGAAGAACGGCACGACAATACCAATCGATATCCGCCTTACCACCATCGTTGAAGGGTGCGAGAGCGCTGTCATCGTTCGGAGATTCCGGAATCGATTTCTTTGTACAAAACACTTCCATCATTTCCGGATAGGTGGTCACCTTGGCGAAGCCACGGTAGTACCACCCCGGTTCGTTAACCACTTCGACATAGCCGTTCATTGACTGAACGATTTGCCAAGTATGAAGGTCGTTTTTCCCGACCAGGGTCTCGACGGCAAGTAAGCACACGACGGCGGCCAAAGCCACACGTCCAAACCACTTGAGAAGCTTTGCCTTATTCATGATGAATGAGGTTCCTTTCAGAAAAGGCTGCCTAATAGGCTAGCCCGAGAGTTGTGAGGGAATCCAGAGAAAAAACGAACTCAGCTACCGACCAGCCGACCCGGCCAAAGGCGAGGTTTGCGAAGTAGGAGTCTGATTCATTTGCTTGAGTAGGAAGAGTTGCAGTAAAGCTTCAGTGGTACCGGTACCAGCAACACCGTTGCCGCCACCCTTACTACCACTAATAATGACCGTATCAGGCGAAGGTACGTTAGCAAGAGTGGCAAAGAGCCCCATTCGCTTTTTACGCATCTCCGCTCGCAACTGATCAATTTCAGCCACAGCGCCACCCTTCTCAATTTTAGCCCGAGTTGCTCCAGCCTGAGAGATCATCTCCTTGCCTTCGAACTCAGCAGTCTTCAAAGCAATCACGGAAATATTCAAAAGCTCTTTAGTCTCCAATAATTTCTCCTTCATGGTAGCGAGCATTTGCTCGGCCACTGCCACTTCTTCCTGCTGGGTCTGCTCCGCTACCTCCACTTCTCGAGTAGCATTAACCGTGGCCTCTTTCATCTTTTGATTAGCCTCGGATTCCACCTTAGCCACTTCACCCTTACCAGCCTCAATTACCGAGAACACCTTCTGACGCTCCTTTGTCACCACAGCTTTTGACTGCTCAGCAAGCTGATAACTCTCTCGACGAGCGTCGAGTTGAGTCGTAGTTTGGGGATCGTAAGAGGTGTTAGTAATCGAATACTGTTGGACTAACAAACCATACTCTTTAAGAGGTGAAGCCGCCATTAGAACTGCTTGCTTTTCTTTATCCAAAGTAATGCGAGTCCTAGAAATAGTCTCAACTTCACTACCAGAAAATAGATGAGCACCCTTCTCTGGGGTTTGCATCACCACATCAAGCTCTACCACCTCCATGCCGAAAAGCCCTTGTTCGAGCTGATCACGCACGACTTGATAAAACTCAGCTCTTTTTTGAGCATGATATTCCGAGGCGCTCATCAAAGGGCCGCTGTTTTTCACCGCGGTCGAAAGATGTTGCTCGATCATGTGCCGCATGCCATTCACGCCGGTTGCGGCGAAATGGCGGTGTAGCTCCAGCCGCTTACTTTCTTCGGCCGGCAAAATTGAAAGCTTGATGTGGTGACTGGTGAAACCAGTACCAGAGTCTGAGAAAGTCACGCGAATTGAGGTGTCATGCTCACCTCCCTCGTCTTTGGCGGCTGAAAAATACAGATCCAAGAACTTGGGGTAGGTCCACACTTCACCGTAGTACTGAGCATAAACACCAGCTTGATCCACCACTCGGTAAGAGCCGGTTGGAAACTGGCAGACTTGCCAATCTTCGTCGGCGTTCCATTCAAGTAGACTCGCCAAATTCAACACGAAGAACAGCGCGAGAAAACCCGCCAAAAAAATCGGATACTTTTCTCGAATCCAAGTAATCGGACCGTCATCACGGGTCGATGCCGGAGTTCCATAACTCGGCACGTCACCATGATCACCAAAATCATCACCACCTTCAGAAACAACTTTTCTTGTTCGGGCCACAGTAGCACTCCTTGTCAAAAGGGGTTAGAAACCAAACAGACACCAGTAAAAAAACCTCGGGCTACGAGCCCTTGGTTTACTATTTAGAGGGTTTTGGCTTATTAGAAGCTGGTTTTGAAATAACGGTCTTAGCGGTAGGACTTGGCTTAACACTAGGAACTGGCTCTTCCACTACTTCATCTTCTTCAACATCGACTAGCTTCAATAAATCATTTCGATCTCTTTGCGCATCTCGAATGACTTGCTCAGCTTCATCAAGGGCCTCTTCGGCTTCTTGCCGAACCTCTTTAAATTTTCTAACCAAAGTTTTAGGAGTAGCTTCTGACTTCTTTTTACGCTTTTCCAGAAAATTCTTAAATAAAAAGAATGCTCCTAGCAGTAAACAGAACTCTAAAACCAATAAATGAGGTGCGAACATGGCACAACTCTCCTTTCTTGAGGTTGGAACCAAGAAACATTTCTTTCATCAGTTAACACATTTAATTAGTCTCCATTGTAAAAGTTCGATCTAGTCAGATAAACCCTGAATTTCAGGTGGCTAAATAATAGTATATTTATTGTCATGTGTCAATCTTGCTAATATTTGCGTAATTCAATACAATCCCAAACTTGATCGGGCTTATCATAGCTAAAAGCTCATTGAAAAAATGGTAAGCGGTCTCCCATGTTTCTGTGCTTAATTTTGCAAAAATAGTATTCGGATTATGTGCCGAATATGA
>JAHFLM010000039.1 GCA_023244865.1 Candidatus Harrisonbacteria bacterium
CTTTCCCCTTGGCCGGGCGGCGGCTAGCCAAACCGTCAAAAGAGGCTTCGTCCTCAAAATCACTTGCTGGAAACCAGCAAGTGATTTTTTTATTTTAAAATTTAGAAAAAACAAAAACCCCGGGTGGGGTTTTTAAGATTTTTTGAAAATTACTTACAAATGCGTTGTCTTTTAACCTTGGGCGATTTTTTCTGAATTGTGGCGGGTCTTTTCTTTGGGGGGAGAAAACCTATTAGAAATTCATAGTCGAGTTCCTGGATGTTGATCGCTTGCATGACATTGCAATTGGAGCATGAGCCGGAAGCCCAATAGCTTTTGCGATTTCTGATTTCCACATTGTCATTCACTCGCGACATAGCTGGATCTTCTAGCTCAACTAAACCAATTTCAAACATGAATTTACATCTATGACATTCTTTTGTAAAAGTTTTATTTTTTCTTTCTACAAAATGCTCTATAACTTTTGCCATGAATCACTCCTTTTTTCTTTAATCAACTCGCGTGAGTGAGGTGATTTTGGGATTGAATGATAGAGCTAGAAAGCGATCGGCAGATTGAGTTTTATCCCATTCAAAAGTTATCTGCCGGTTCTCAACGTATCTACAAAATGGACGGTAACCGACAACTTTAGAGAAGGCTTCGATAAGCTCCGGAACCTCTACGAGCATGCTAACTATGAGGAATTCTTCGTAACACCAAGTAACTCCAAAAGCTACATTAGAAGGGGTAACGCCAGCACAAAAAGAGGCTTTGACTGACAAAGGATCGATTACTACTCCGGGCAAGTCACCTTGTTCTTCGAGGTCTTTCATAATGCTGTGCCAAAGCCATCTATCTACACCATGACTACTATCAATTGTTTCTGGCATATGGATTTACTCCGCTTTTCAAGGGACGAGGATTTGATAACAACGCTCAGAATGAGAATTGTTGACCGGATATTTATACCATGATTTTTGTGTTTAGGTCAATGTAATAAAAAACGACCGGGGGGTCGTTTTTAATTATAAGTTACAAAGCCATGAGTCTCTTTAACACTTCTAATTCGCACATAGCCCCATTAATAGCTCGATGAGGTGATGGCTCTTTTGGAATGCCAAAATGGTCGCATAAGGCCCACATATTTAATTTGTCTAAACCAGGCATTGAAGATTTTTTAGCCCAGGCTAGAGAAAAAAGGTCTAGTCTGTGATAATCCATTAGATTCGGAACTCCGGTTTTTGCAAAGGCTTCATCAACAAAGCCATAGTCAAAAGTGACGTTATGAGAAACGAAAATTGCTCCCTCAGTCAGCTTAGAATAGAGCTTCATTACAGAATCGAGGTCGTCAGCCTCTCGCCAATCAGCTTCGTTGTAACCATTGATGGCAACGGATTCAGGATCAAAAACCTCGGGGAGTTTTGGCTTAACCTTAAAATCCATGAGATGAATTAGCTCTAAGGTCTTAGGGTCAATAAGAAGTAGTGCGAAATCCACAATATCATAAATTCTAAAGTTTAAACCCAATGTTTCAACATCAGTGATAGCCCAAGGCCTATCGAACATATCCATTTTGCTAATCTCCTTAATTGAGGTGCTTTTCATAAGATATAGATTATTTTTGGTTTAGTAAAGGGCTTTGAGACGGTCGATGTTTATTTTATCTGGGCCCATACCATCTAGACCGGGGGTTTCTAGGAGCCATGGGATGCTTGCGAAAAGTTTGTTATTGGCTAGGTTTTGGAAGGCACCTTTGGGGAGAAAGCCGTCGCCGATGTTTTCGTGTTTGTCGTGGTGAGAATTAAAAATGGTTTTAGAGTCATTCACGTGAAGTGAGACTAACTTATCTTTGCCGAGGATTTTAATAATCTTTTTTTCTAGGGCAGCTAATTCTTCTTTGGAATATTTTTCAATGAGGCCGGATTCGAAAGAGTGAGCGGTGTCGAGACAAACTTTTAATTGGGGGTGATTAATCGCCGAAACCATCTCCCCTATTTCTTCGATCGTCACGCCGAGCTTGGCGCCACCACCTGCAGAATTTTCCATGATGAGCCAGGGGGACGAGATACCGTCGCTACGCTCCGGTATGACATGGTTGAGGATTTTGAGGCAGCCTTCGACTACGTGTTTTTTGGCGATACCAGGATCGGAATCTTTACCGGAGCCGATGTGGAAAATTAAACCTTTGGCACCGATTAAATTAGCGATCTCTAAATGGGTGGAAAGATTTTTAATGGATTTATCTCGAATGAGCTTGTCGGGACTAGCTAAGTTGGGGAGATAAGCGGCATGGAGAAAAACTTGGTCGATATTTAAACGCTTCGCTAACTCCTTAAATAAAATAATATCTTCTTCTTTAGGAAGGCTAGCTTGCCAAGTGCGCGGGGAGGCGCCGAAAATCTGGAGGGCATTACCACCGATTTCTTCTAATTTTTCTAAGGCTTTGTGGAGACCGCCAGCAGTCGAAAGGTGGGCGCCGAGATAGGGTTTCATTAATATAGATTGCCATGTAGCCTCGCTCCTCGCAATGACGGAGGAATTGGAACGATAGTATTTATATTGAACTGGATCACGCATCCCTCCTTCGCATAAAGCTACGGCAGGGCAAAGCATTTCCGACCGAGTACGGTCGGGTGCGGGATGACCCTGCTTCGCGTGAAGCTTCGCGGGGCACAGCAAGCGGGGGTTAATTGTATTTGAAGAATTTTTCTAGGGTGAAGACGGTGACTAGGGAAATTATGGCACCTAATAAAATATCGAAAGGCCAGTGGTTGCCACTGATAACTCGGGCGATACAGGCTAAAATTGATAAGACTAAAAATAAATTAAAATCTTTTTTGCTGAAATAGTAGAGACTGCCAACTAGAGTGAAAAGAAAGAGGGCGTGACCTGAGGGGGTCGCTGGAGTGAAGTTGTCAGCAACCACTGGGGTGAAATTTAATAAAACGTGGGGGCGGAGAACAGGATAAAAATAATGGATGGCGCCGCCGATGGCGACCCAGCTAACGAGTAGAGTTAAAGCCCAAAAAACGACTTGCCAAAGAAAAAGTTTTTTAGACTGAGAGGTTTTGTAAATTATTACTAAAAACCAAACAAAAAGGATGACGGGGAGAAATTTAGCAAAGAAAATAATCACCCAGTCCCCGAGCCAGTAAATACCAGAGAGCTTGTGAAGCCAACCAAAAACTAATTGGTTTAAGCCTTGGTTCATATAAGGATTATTGTCTCACGAAAGGCAAAAGACCCAAAATTCTACCACGCTTTAACGCGGCTGAAAGTAAACGTTGATGCTTAGCGCAAATGCCGGTGTATTTAGGATCAATGATCTTAGCTTGACCGGACATAAAACGACGCAACATTTCGGTGTCTTTATAATCTATTTCGCTTAAATTTTGTGAACAGAAGTAGCACTGTTTTTTATTGAACATATTTTTAAAATGGAAGATCTTCTTTACCGATACCATCGACTTCGAATTCGCCAGAGAAATTATCCTCTACGTTGATAGTAGGGATTTCGGCGGCAGATTCTTTAACAGTTTGGTCCATTGAAGGAGCTGTGAAGCTGCTAGTCACTTGTGAGTGAGGGTCGGTGGCAGCACCGGCACCGAAAGGCCTTGGACCGAACTGAACATTTTCGCAAATAATCTCGGTGGTCTTTCTCTTATTACCCTCTTTATCATCCCAAGAACGAGTTTGGATACGGCCCTCAATCATCGCCATGGCACCCTTAGTTAAAAAGCGACTGGATGATTCGGCTTGCTTACCCCAAACTACGATGTTGTGGAATTCGGTTTCCTCTTTTTTGCCAGCAACTTTATCAAACCAAACACGATTAGTGGCTAGAGAAAAAGTGGCGACTTGAGTGCCGGATGGAGTAGAGCGAAGAATCGGAGCGGCGGTCAACCTACCAATAAGAAAAACTCTGTTGAGATTCATAATTATTTAGTGGATTCCGCGGTTTCGGTGGTGGCTTCTAATTTTTCTAATTCTTTAGAAAGATCGGTGTTGCTAGAAATTTCTGGCTTAACGATTTTAGGAGCAACGTCGGTTGACTTAACTTCTGCCATCTCTCGAGGTTCGCGAGGAGCATCGGAGTATTCTCTCATTGGCTTACGGTTAATGACAGCCTTTTTAATTGGCGGAGTAATAGTTAAGCTTCTTAGAACTTCGGGCATGAAACGCATCGCAGCGCTTAAAATTTTAGTATTAGCTGGTGCCATTTTCAAGATCAAGCTCAACAAAAAAGCGGAGCGATGCTTCTTGATTGGATAAGCTAATTCTACGGCCTTAATTTCTTTATTCACTACTTCGATACCGCCGTTTTCGGCGATAGCGGAGACAGCTTTAAGTACGGCATCAACGCCAATTTCTTCGGCCAAGATCACCGAAAGTTCGTATTCCTTCTTATCTAATGTTTCTAATTCTTCCATTTGTGTTCAAATAAATTAACAGATTTTTGAGTAAAGATCAAGCGGGTAGGATAAATTAAGAATTAAGGTTTAAGAATTAAGAAAATGAGGTTTATTTTATCTAATTCCTAATTCTTAATTTCTAACTCTTAAATCTTAGCTTAGGCGGCTTTAGTGCTGAAATCTTCGGATTCAGTAGCGGGGGTTTTAGGGGTGAAATCCTCTCTAATGCCCGTGCCGACTGGGATTAAGCGACCAATGATCACATTCTCCTTTAAGCCTCTCAAAGTGTCTACCTTACCCTCACAGGCCGCGTTAATTAAGACTTTGGCGGTCTCGATGAAGGAGGCGGCAGAAAGGAAGCTTTCAGTCGAAAGAGCCACTTTAGTGATACCCATCAAAAGCTGCAAGGCTTTAGCTGGAGCGCCACCGTTTTTCTTGATCTCACGATTAACAGCTAAGAAACGGGACTTTTCAACAACATCACCGGCCACAAAACGAGAATCGCCAGATTCCTTCACTTTCACACGGGAAAACATCTGCTTCACGACAACTTCGACGTGCTTGTCGCTGATCGACGCACCTTCTCCGGAATAAATCTTCTGTACTTCGTTCACGATATACTTTTCCACCTCTTCGCTACCTCGATACTTGAAAAGTTCTTTCAAGTCTAAGTTACCTTCGGTTAACTGATCACCCTTCTTTACGCTATCGCCTACTTTGAAGAAGACGTTATGGTGATGCGGGATGAGATATTCGTAAATTTTTTCTTTGGCCTTAGAAGGCTTCTTACCTGGCTTTGGAGCGGCTGGTAAAGATTTAATCTTAATGATGCGAGCGAGGCCACGATCTTCAATGGATTCTAATACGCCATCATCTTCTACTAATTGAGCCTTACCCTTTGGATTGCGGCTTTCAAATAATTCTTCAACACGTGGCAAACCGTGCGTAATGTCAGTACCTGCGACACCTCCGATATGGAAAGTTCTCATGGTGAGCTGCGTACCAGGTTCGGCAATAGATTGAGCGGCGACGATACCGATGGCCTCACCAAGCCTAATCGGCTTGTTATTACCTAAATCGTTACCATAACAGCTACCACAAATACCGTATAAGGTTTTGCAAGTAATTGGAGATTTTACTAACACTACTTCAACACCACTCTTTTCAATATTTTCGGCGACGGCGAAAGTGAAAATTTCGTTAGCCTTAGCTAAAGTTTCACCGTTGACCACCACATCCACTAAAGCGGTGCGGCCGAAAAGTCTCTGGGCCAAAGGTCGGCCATCAGACTTTTTGATTTCGATACCAGACTTAGCATTACAAGTTTCTTCCTTGATGAAAATGTCTTGACAAACGTCAGCGAGACGACGAGCTAAGTAACCCGCAGAAGCGGTTTTCAAAGCGGTGTCGGTGGAACCCTTACGAGCACCGTGAGTGGAAATGAAATACTCAAGCACGGTGAAACCTTCTTTGAAAGAAGATTTGACTGGGAGTTCGATCGCCTCACCCTTAGGGCTAGCCACCAAACCTTTCATACCCATCATCTGAATAAGCTGAGAGTAGGTACCACGAGCACCGGATTCGATAATAGTGTAAACAGAGCTGTTAGGATCGAGCGTGCCAGACTTAATCGCTTTTTCTAATTTAGCTTTAGCTTGAGTCCAAATTTCAATAACTCTAGCCTTGCGCTCTCTTTCGGTTAACAAACCTTCTTCGAATTGATTACGCACCATCGCCTCTTCTTTGCCGGCTTCGGCCATTACAACAGTCTTATTACTAGGAATAACAAGGTCGTCGATACCCCAAGAGGTACCAGAGTAAGTAGAATACTTAAAACCTATCGTCTTAATAGCGTCTAAAATGTCGGCACCTTGCTCGATACCATATTGATTAATTAAAACACCCACTAAGCGAGACAAAACTTTTTTCGTTACTGGTTCGTTAAAGTATGGGAAGTCGGCTGGTAAAATATTGTTGTATAAAATACGGCCAACGGAAGTTTCGATATCTCTGCCAATTTCTTGCACTTTAATAGCGGCATTAATTTCCACGACGTCGTGATCAAAAGCCAAGAGAGCCTCTTGCTTGGTTGAGAAAAGTTTTCCTTCACCCTTCTTACCTTCTTTAATTTTAGTTAAGTAGAAAGAACCCAAGACGACGTCCTGCGCAGGCACGGCGATTGGTTCACCGGTTGCTGGCTTTAATAAGTTGATACGAGACCACATAATTTCAGTGGCTTCTTTTTGAGCTTCATCGGTAAGTGGTAAGTGCACGGCCATCTGGTCACCATCGAAGTCAGCGTTGAAAGCGGTGGTCACGAGTGGTGGAATACGAATCGCTAAGTCTTCGATTAACACTGGCTCAAAAGCCTGCATACCGAGACGATGCAAAGTAGGCGCACGGTTTAAGAGCACCTTACGATTCTTAATCACCTCTTCTAAAATAGCCCAAACTTCTTCGGTGCCTTGTTCGATTAAACGGTTGGCGTTACGAATGTTGTGTGCTAAACCTCTTTCGATAATTTTATTAATGACGAAAGGTTTGAAAATTTCCAAAGCCATCTGCTTTGGCAAACCACACTGACCAATCTTTAAGTGAGGACCAACCACGATTACGGAACGCGCGGAGTAGTCGACTCTTTTACCTAAAAGATTTTGACGGAAGCGACCCTGCTTACCCTTTAACATGTCAGCCAAGGAACGAAGCGGCCTTCTTTGAGAAGAAAGTTGTTGGGTGCCAAAGCGAGCGGAGTTGTCGATTAAAGCATCTACTGCTTCTTGCAACATACGCTTTTCGTTAATAACGATAATTTCTGGAGAACCGAGCTCCATCAACTTCTTCAAACGATTGTTGCGGTTAATAACGCGGCGATAAAGATCGTTTAAATCTGAAGTAGCGTAGCGGCCAGCGTCGAGCGCTACCATTGGACGCAAATCTGGTGGTAAAACTGGCAAGGAATCCATGATCATCCAAGCTGGGTTGATGCCGTTTTTATGGAATGAGGAGGCGATCTTAAGCCTACGGAGCAAACGAACTTCTTTGGCAGAGTCGCCAGAGGTTTCTAATTCTTTTTCGATGGCGGCAATGCTCGCACCTAAATCTAAATTCACTAAAATTTTCTTCAAGGCTTCGGCACCGGTGCCGGCTTCAAAGACATCGCCAAAACGGCGAGCTAAATTATGGTAGTCGGTTTCGGTAATCACTAAACCAGGTCTTAATTCGGAAAGTTGATCGCGAACTTCAGCGGTCGCGTCTTTTAAAGCGTCGATTTCAGCTTCGTCTTTCAAATTCTTTTTGCGAGTATTGAACTCGGTAACCACTTCATCCATGGCGCGCTTTTTATTAGTCTCATTAACGGCCGTGACGATATAAGAAATATAGTAAGCAACTTTTTCTAACTTGCTGGCAGTCACATCCAAAAGCAAACCGTTTTTGGAAGGAATGCTGCGCAAGAACCAGATGTGAACGACGGGCACGGCAAGCTTAATATGACCCATTCTTTCACGACGAACGATGGCGCGGGTAACTTCTACACCACACTTATCGCAAACCACACCTTTGTAACGAATTCTTCTATATTTACCACAGTAACATTCCCAATCTTTGACTGGTCCGAAAATTCTCTCAGAAAACAAGCCGTCTTTTTCGGCTCTTTGAGTACGATAATTAATCGTTTCTGGCTTGGTCACCTCACCGTAAGACCAGTTCAAGATATCTTCAGGGGAAGCGATTTTTAATCTAATAGCGTCGAAGTTCATATTTTTATTTTGATTCTTTTTTAGATTTAGCCGACTCTTCTACTTCTTTTTTAGCTTCAGCCAATTTTTCTGCTTCTTTTTTGGACTTGGCTCCGTC
>JAHFLM010000040.1:0-4231 GCA_023244865.1 Candidatus Harrisonbacteria bacterium
TGCAATTCCGAAATAGTTTTCTTACAAATTTCTCCAGTTATTTTTTCATAAATAAAACTCATCGCAAATCTCCCCAAAGTTGCAATCACTTTCGGTTTTATAATCTGAATCTGACGCGATAAAAACGGCGAATACAAAGCCACCTCTTCTGGCTTCGGGTCACGATTTTTCGGCGGCCGATCATTTACCAAATTACTAATATAAATTTCTTCTCGACTCATCCCGGCGGCTACTAAAAGTTTATCAAGCACCTGCCCGGAACGCCCACAAAATGGTATGCCAGTTTTTGCCTCATTCTCCCCCGGCGCCTCCCCAATCAACATAATTTTCGCATCCAAACTCCCCGCCCCAACAACCGGCTGGTAATTATTATTCACCCGCAACTCATAGAGCGGCGAATTAGTTAAATTTAAAATCTCCTCTCTAATCCTCCGAATCCCTACCGCCTTCCTTTCCATAAAATCTCTTTTCAACCACTCCCCAATCAATCAAACTCCAAATCGCCGTCAAATAATCCGCTCGACGATTCTGATAATTCAAATAATAAGCGTGCTCCCAAACATCAATCCCCAAAAGCGGGGTGTGATTTTCCGAAATCGGATTATCCTGCAATTTAGTCTTAATCACCCTCACCTTATTAGCCTCATCCTTTACAAGCCAAACCCAACCACTCCCAAAAACATCATTCGCCGCTTTCAAAAATTCTTCTTGAAATTTATCCCAAGAACCAAAATTCAAATCAATCAACTCTCGCAAAGCCGAATCAGGAGTGCTTTCTTCTGGCGTTAAATTAGCCCAAAACAAAGTATGATTAAGGTGTCCTCCGCCGAAATTATTAACCGCCGTCCTAATTTCTTCTGGCACCTTGCTCAAATCTCTTAACAAATCTTCAATCGATAAATTTAATAAATCCGGATGACTCGCTAAAACCTCGTTTAATTTAGTGATATAACCTTGATGATGCTTACTATAATGAAGCTCCATCGTTTGAGCGTCGATCTTTGGCTCGAAGTCGGCAAAGCCGTAAGGCAAATTTGGTAATTGATGCATATGAGTAAGATTTTACTCCGCTAATTTTAAAAATCAAAACTAGCCAATTAAGCCCAAGAATGACATCGCAGTAATAGCAACTAAAATTACCGCTACTAAATGAAATAATGAGTAAGCTAATTCATCCACTATCCTATAATTATAAAATAACAAAAAAATATATCAAAAAAATATAATAACTAACATCTAAATTATAAAACTTGATAATTTGAGATGAGTCCGAGGCGCCTTAGGAGTCTCTCTTGAGCTGTACGAATTAGTACTGCGAAAGAGGAAGCTCCGAAGGCAACGAAGGAATCGCTCAAAGTATCAAGTTTTATTCCACCGTAACAGACTTGGCAAGATTCCGCGGCTTATCAACATCATAGCCGCGCAGTACCGCAAAATGATACGCAAAAAGTTGTAATGGGATCACATTTACCATCGGTTCAAATTGCTCCAAAGTTGCTGGCACATAAATCACATCGTTCGCCACCTTCTTAATCAACTTATCTCCCTCGGTCGCAATCGCTAAAATCTTCCCGCCGCGAGCCTTAATCTCCTCCAAATTACTCATCATCTTTTCATACAACCGATTTTTCGTAATAATGGCCACGATCGGAAAACTCGGATCCACCATCGCAATCGGCCCATGCTTCATTTCCCCCGCCGCATACCCTTCCGCGTGCACATACCCAATCTCCTTAATCTTCAGTGCCCCCTCAAGGGCCAACGGATAATTATACCCTCGCCCTAAATACAAAAAATTATTATATTCTTGATATTTCACCGCCAGCTTTTTAAGCTCCTCACTCTTCTTTAAAACTTTTTTAATTTTCTCCGGAATTATTTCTAACTCCTTCACCAACTTTTTATAATTCTCGTTATTTTTATTTTTTGCCAAATACAAAGCCACCAAAGCAAACAAAGAAAGCTGGGACAAAAATGCCTTCGTCGAAGCCACCCCGATTTCCGCACCCGCTCGATTATACACACCGGCTTTTGTCTCCCGCGCAATCGTCGAACCAATCACATTCACCAACCCTAAACTTAATAATTTTTTATCATTCACTTTTCTTAATGCCGCCAAAGTATCAGCCGTCTCCCCCGACTGCGACACAAATAAATAAGCCGTATCCCGCTTTAACGGATTTTGCTTATAACGAAACTCCGAAGCAATGGAAACCTCGACAGGCAAATCCGCTAGTTCCTCAATCAAAAGCTCGCCAATTAACGAAGCGTAATAAGATGTTCCACAAGCCACAATTTCGAGCCTCTTTACCCCCTTTAGCCGCTTTGCCATCATATCCAACCCACCAAGCTTCACGAGCCCCTTATCCGCCTTTAAACGCCCTAAAAGACCGGCCTTAAGGATGTTTGGCACCTCATTTATCTCCTTTAACATAAAGTGGGGATATTTACCTTTTTTAGCCTCTTCGAGCGTCAAAAGTAGATCCTCTGGCTTGGGTTTCTTTGGCACGACCACACACTCTTCCGCCTCACAATATCCCCGCTGTCCATCCTCCAAATACATCACCTGTTTCGCCACCCCTGCCAAAGCCGTGGGGTCCGATGCAATCAAATGCTCACCCTTATTAGTTCCAATCACGAGCGGCGAACCTAGCTTTGCAAAATAGATTCTCTTCGGCTCCAAAACATTTACTACCAAAAAAGAATAGGCGCCTCGAATTTCAATAAGTGCCTTGGTGAAGGCGGTAAAAAAATCTTTCTCACCTTTATTTAAATACCACTCAATCAAATGTGGCAAAACTTCCGTATCAGTTTCGGATTTAAATTTATGCCCAGCTTTTTCTAATTTAGTTTTCAACTCTCGATAATTTTCAATAATCCCATTATGCACCGCATAAATCTTTTTCTTGCAATCAAAATGAGGGTGGGCATTTTTTTCCGAAGGCTCCCCATGCGTCGCCCACCGCGTGTGCGCAATCGCCGCATAGCCAGGAACCCCTTTCATGCTCGCTACTTTTTTATCCAAATTCTCAAACTTCCCCACCGCTCGCTCGAGCTTAAAACCACCATCCCCATAAAATAAAACCCCAGCCGAATCATACCCTCGATACTCCAACTTTTTTAAATTATCCAAAGAATTCCTCAAGGAATCCTTTGATCCAATGTATCCAGTTATGCCACACATATGAAACCATTCTACTCTCCTCTAAATTTGGATCAAGAATAACTCACCATTGCAAAATAATCTAAAAATATGCATAATACGACCAGAACTTTTAACTAGCAAACACTTCCCAACCAAAGGAACCCCAAGTGGAACAAAGCCGCTCTTTCTCAAAAACTAAGGTGGGAGAACATCCCATAGAACAAATTCACCTGATGATAACTGAGGTTAAAACCAAACATTTTGACAATCCAAAAGAAACATTTAAACCTGTAGACTTTTTTGATGATATGCATGATCTTCAAAGTTTTATCTTTGATGCCTCACTTAATATTAGTCTTGATACATATCAAATAACTAAAATAAACTTTAGATTAGAGTTATTAGGTAGATTAGCTAGCAATCTCCAATGTAAAGACCTTCATCTCCGTATAAATGAAAACAGAGAAGAAAAAAATCCCCAGCATTCCTAGCAGAAGATTTACCGTAATCTAAAAGCATAAAACCAATCAGCCTAATGTGGCTGATTTTTTAAACCAAAATATTAATTAGTTTATTCTTCACAAATATCACCTTCTTAATATCAAAGCCATTTAAATACTTCATCACATTTTCATCTTTCTTCGCTCCAGCTAAAGCGTCTTTTTCAGAAATACCTGTACGCGCTTTAATAACAGCTCTCACTTTTCCATTCACCTGAATCACTAAATCAAATACTTCTTCTTTTAATTTAGATTCTTCAAACTTTGGCCAAGTTTCAAAATCCAATACCTCTTCATTTCCTAACTGCTCAAATAACTCGGAAGCTAAGTGTGGCGCAAATGGAAATACTAACTTTATAATTTCCGAAAAATAACTTAAATCCAAAATCGCCAAAGCACTCTGCTTTTCAAGCTCGTTAAAATAAATCATCAAAGCCGAAATTGCGGTGGTGAAATGAGTTTCTTCGATATCTTCCGAAACCTTCTTGATCGTCTGATGTAGCATTCTCTCTAAGTCAGCGTGTTTTTCCCCATCGTGCTCGTGATGCAATCGCTTCGTCACCACATCATAAATCCTTAAAATAAA
>JAHFLM010000040.1:4241-8161 GCA_023244865.1 Candidatus Harrisonbacteria bacterium
CGAAAATGGCCCGATAAACATTTCATACATTCTCAAACTATCAGCTCCAAATTCTGCAATCACGCTATCAGGATTCACCACATTCCCTTTCGACTTACTCATCTTCACGCCACCCTCACCCAAAATAAAACCATGCGCTGTTCTCTTCTTATATGGCTCTGCCATGGGCACCCACCCCTGATCAAACAAAAAGTTATTCCAAAATCTCGAATAAAGTAAATGCAAAGTTACATGCTCCATCCCCCCGTTATACCAATCCACCGGCATCCAATATTTAAAAACATCCGCAAAGCGCTTAATGGGGAAACTAAAATCCTTTAACTCCTTCATCACATAAGCCAAAAAATACCACGAGGAACCCGCCCAGTTAGGCATCGTATCCGTCTCCCGCTTAGCCGCACAAGCACACTTCGGACAATCCACCTCCACCCACTTTTTTTCCGATGCTAATGGCGACTCACCATCATCTCGTGGCTCATAATTTTTCACTTTCGGCAAAACTACCGGTAAATCTTTTTCCGGTACTGGCACAAAACCACATCGCTCACATTTAATAATCGGAATTGGCTCACCCCAATATCGTTGGCGAGAAAACACCCAGTCTCTTAATTTGTAATTAATTTTTTTCTTCCCCGGCCAATCTTTCTTATCAAGCAAAGCTCCGGTCTTAATAGATAGATGATAAGTTTCAGAAAATTCTCGGTCACGCTCATCGTGCGCCGGCACCGCCATCACAGCCCCAGTGCCATAGCTACTCAACACATAATCCGCCACAAACACAGGTACTCGTTCATGATTATAAGGATTAACCACCTTCACGCCTAAAAGCTCCACACCAGTCTTTTCTTTATTTTCCTGACGCTCTCTTTCACTCTTTTTCTTCGCCGCTTCGACGTAAGCTAGAACCTCCTTTTTATTTTTAATTTTATCGCTGTGTAAATACGGATGCTCTGGCGCCAACACCACATAGGTCACCAAATCCACCGTATCCGGCCGAGTAGTAAATACTTTTATTTCATGGAGATCCACATCAATTTTGAAATCAATCTCCCGCCCCTCAGACTTCCCAATCCAATTTGTCTGCTGCGCTTTAATTTCGGGTAAAAAGTCTACATCCTTCAAACCTTTCAAAAGTTTATCGGCATAAGCCGTAATTTTTAACATCCACTGCTCTCGCACTCGCCGCTCCACCAACTCCCCACAACGATCGCACTTTCCATTCACCACCTCCTCATTCGCCAACCCAATTTTATCTTTCGGACACCAATTAATCGGTAAAGATGCCTTATAAGCCAAGCCTTGTTTAAAAAATTCTAAAAACATTAACTGCGTCCACTTATAATATTCCGGATCAGTCGTGTTAACTTCGCGAGACCAATCAAAAGACAGCCCCAAAGCCTTAAGCTGCTTCCTAAAATTATCCGTATTTTTTAGAGTTACCACTTGGGGCGCCACCTTCTGCTTAATCGCATAATTCTCCGTCGGCAAACCAAACGCATCCCAACCAATAGGATATAAAACATTAAACCCTTCCATGCGCCGCTTCCTCGCGATCACATCCAATGCCGTATAACTTCGCACATGCCCAATGTGCAACCCATCCCCAGAAGGAAATGGAAACTCCACCAAACAATAATATTTTGGTTTATCAGCCTTAGAATCCACCTTCCAAGTCTTTTCCTTCTCCCACTTCTTCTGCCACTTTTTTTCTATTTTAGAAGCATCGTATTTTTTCATATCCCAAAAATTCTTTTCACATTATTCCTCACCTGACTTATGAGCTCATCATAATCAACTCCCTTTATTTCAGCAATTTTCTTAGCTACATACAACACATTTACCGGCTCATTTACCCTCCCTCGCATTGGCTCAGGCGTCACATACGGTGCATCCGTCTCAAATAAAATATTTTCTACCGGCAACATTTTAATTACCTCGTCATAATCCCTCACAAAAGTAATCACCCCTCCAAAAGTAAAATTAAACCCAGCTTCCAACATTTTTTTCGCTACATCCAATGAGCCAACAAAAAAATGCGAAATCTTCTCAGTCGTATTCGGCAAGTCTTTAATTAATTCCAAAGTATCTGAATAAGCATCATCACTTCCTTTAAATGGTCGCAAATGCAACATCTTCGGCTTCCCAACTTCTTCCGCCACCGCCCACATTTCTTTAAAAACCTTTTTCTGTTCCTCTTTCACCAAACTTTCCGAACCACTTTCTAATCTAAAATAGTCCAACCCAAACTCCCCAATCGCCACCACTTCTTTTTCTTGAGCTAACTGTAAAAACTTTTCTCGATCAAAAACTTCTTTCTCGCCGCTTACTTGTTCATTTTTATCATGATGCCAGTTAATCTCAGAAACATGAGAAGGATGAAAGCCAACGCAAGCATAAACCTCACCTGGATTTTTCCGAGCAGTCTCCAAAACTTTAAGCGAAGTTTCATAAGTCGTCCCCACATCAATCATCTTCACCCCGCTCTCCCGAGCCCTCATCAAAACACCCTCCAAATCAGAAGCTAAAGCCGGAAAGCTAACGTGAGTATGTGAATCGAATACTTCTTTCATAATTATATAAGTCTGTCATTCCTGCGGAGGCAGGAATCTTCAGTGACTAACACCAATCAACGATTAGATTCCTGTCTTCACAGGAATGACAAGATGGTAAATTCTATTTCAACCGCGGAAATAGAATTTTATCGTCCCAATTTAAAATATTTTCTGCCGTTAGGGGCAAAAATGGTTTTAAAGCTTTCGCAATCTCTTCTACCAAAACTTTCATTTCCCCAATCACTTTCTTATCACCAGTCTTCCAAGGCTCTTTCTCGTTTATATATCGGTCAACCACCCGCGTCGCTTCCATAATAAACTGCAACGCTTCACTCAATTTTAATTCCCGCATCGCCAAGTCCCCCTCTTCTAATAATTTCTTAAATTCTAAAATATCCACTGTAAGAACCTCCTCAAATCCAAACTTCTTCACAAGAGCGGCCGTCCGCGCCACTAAATTTCCCAAACCATTCGCTAAATCCGCATTATATCTTGCTTCAAATTTTTCATACGTAAAATCAGGATCAGAAAAAGCCGAAAATTCCCGAATTAAATAATAACGCACCGCCTCTGTGCCATATTTACTTACTAACTCCACTGGATCAACCACATTCCCCAGAGTCTTAGACATCTTTTGATTATCTACAGTGATATGCCCATGCACAAAAATGGCTTTCGGCAATTCTATCTTCGCAGCCAAAAGCATTGCCGGCCAATACAAAGCGTGGAACTTCAAAATATCTTTACCAATCACGTGTAAATCTGCTGGCCAAAATTCTCTCGGCGCCAAGTAATTCACCAAAGCATCACACCACACATAGACAGTTTGAGTCTCATCACCCGGCACTGGAATTCCCCAATCCAAGGTTTTTCTCGGTCGAGAAAAACTCACATCATTTACCCCTTCTTTTATAAACTGCAAAATTTCTTTTTTAGCTGACTCCGGATAAATTTTTATTTTCTCTGACTCCAAAGCTTCGGCAACCCTATCTGCATAATCCGATAACTTGAAAAAATAATTTTCCTCTTCAATTTTTTCGGGCTTGGTTTTATGATCCATGCAAATCCCATCCACCAAATCTTTTTCGGTCACAAACGCCTCATGCCCAACACAATATAAACCTTCATATTTCTTTTTATAAATCGCCCCTGCTTCTATTAATTTATTCCAAACCTCATTCACATTTGGCCAATGTCTCTTTTGATCCGTCGTCCTAATAAACTCATCCCAAGACAAACCCAACACCTCTTTTAAGTCTCTCGCCAAAGCCGCATTTTCATCCGTAAAAGTTTGAGGATCTTTCCCTGACGCCTCCGCCACTCGCTTAATCTTCGTCCCATGCTCGTCTGTCCCCTTCAGAAAATAAA
>JAHFLM010000041.1 GCA_023244865.1 Candidatus Harrisonbacteria bacterium
ATCGTGAACACAATGAAGAAGGGTGAAGATGTAGCGATTACTGGCTTTGGTACTTTTAGAGTTTATCGAAGAGCTGAGAGAATGGGCGTAAACCCAAAGACTGGCGAGAAGATTAAGATCGCCGCCGCTGTAAAGCCTAAGTTTAGAGCTGGGAAGTTGCTTAAAGAAGCCGTTCTAGGTTTAAAAGCTTAATATTTTGAGCGATTCCGGCGTTGCCTCTCTAGCTTCCTCGTTCGCAGTACTTAATCGTACAGCTCACGAGAGACTAGAGAAGCGCCTTGGACTCATCTGCTAACTATTAACTTTTGTATTAAAATCAAGAGACTTCCTGAAAAGGGAGTTTTTTGATTGGCTAATTGACTTCCTATGGTATTGTGGTGAATAGTGTGTTAGGTTCTAGATGTAACAAAAATCTATATAAACCGTTATCTATGTTAGAAAACGAGCTAATCGTCATAAAAAAGGCTAAGAGCGGGGATCATGAAGCTTTTACTGCTTTGTATAACCACTACGTGGACCAGATTTTTAGATTCGTTTTGATAAAGACAGGGAGTCATCATGATGCGGAGGATTTAACGCATGAGACTTTTTTGAAGGCTTGGCAGCATTTGCCGAATTTTAACGATTTAGGTCACCCTTTTTCGGCGTGGCTTTATGAGATTGCGAGGAATAAGGTAATTGATCGTTATCGAGCCAAAAAAGATTCAATAAGTTTAGAGCCGGAATTTGCGGCGAGCTTGGTGTCAGATGAGAATGTGTCTGATCAGGTGTCGCTGAATTTTGAGGTGGCTAAGATTAGACTGGCGATGACAGAGCTGTCAGAATTAGAACAGGAGATCGTTACGATGCGATTTATTAATGATTTGTCTCCGGCGAAAATTGCGGAGAGCTTAGATAAGAGTGAGGGGATGATTAGAATCACTCAGCATCGAGCGATTAGGAAATTGAAAAAGATTTTAGATAATGAATCAGATTTTTAATAAAATTAAGGAGTTGGGTTTAGGAGGAGAAAAGAAGGCGCAATCTTTGCGTTTAATTTTAGTTACTCCACAAGAGATCCCATCTCGATATCCTTTGTGGCAATTTGTAAGGCAGAGTTTTAACGTGAGAGAGGCGATGGCTTTTGGTTTAGGAATCGTGGTTTTAGCTACGGTGTCTTATTTGACGATTAAAAATAATTTAAAGGTAGAGCCGGCACAGTTGGCTAATGAATCCACTACCTACGGAATTAAGTTGGGTAAGGCTAACTATTATAGTGAAATCGCAAAAGATATTTTTATGGTGAGGGCTGGAGGGGAGAATCTAGAAGATAATAATTAGAATCTAATTATTGTTACTTATTGAGTTCTGTGGTGGTGATTTTGTAAATATCTTCAAAGTCCGTCATCGTCGAATCAAACTTAAGGTTGAGGTTATTAACCTTTTTTATTTCTTCGTTGATGGTGTTGATTTTGGCTGCAACTATAGCTTTACCGTTTGGAATTTCTTTGCCGATAAATTTTTGATGAAGAAGGTCGAAGAGGTTTTGGAGTTCGTCGTTTAAAGTAATTAAGTGATTAACAAGGTTTACTTCATAGCCAAGAGCTTCGGTGGCTAGAGCCCGAGCTCTTAATGGCTCAACTTCAGGGAGGTAGGCTGTCATGGTTGAAAGGTAGGAAGAGAGGAGGACGGCTTGTTCGCGTGCTTCTTTGTTTCTGGTAATTTCTTTATATAAGTAGTCGAGGGCGTCGGAGTAGTCGCCTTTATGATCAAAGTGGCCGATTTGTTCAAGGCCGGCTAAAGATTGATTGCCTAAAAAGGCGATTTTTCTCGAAACTAAAGAGCCGTCCTTGTAGGCGGCTTGGAATTCTACTGGAACAGACTTTTTTTCCCAAAGGAAACGTTGTCCAAGATAATAAAAAGACGGTAGAATTACCGCTAAAAGGATCACTAAGACGGTTTTGTTTCTCATCTTTGATATTGGCGTAGCACTGGCTATTCTCTTATAAAACTTGGCAAAAGGCAAGCTGTAGACTAGAATCCTACATTAAGTAGTCGTGGTTGTGCGTTGTATATGACGAGTCCATGATTTTAGTCAATGATGATGCGGGCTTTGTCATTTTGAAGTTTTGGCGACTTAATAATGTAGTCCTTCTTCGCGTAAAGCTACGAGGGGTCGCACGATTCCGAAGGAATCATGCGGGAATAGCACAGTGGTAGTGCACCTGCCTTCCAAGCAGGGTACGCGGGTCCGATTCCCGTTTCCCGCTCAAATAAAAACCCCCTTTGAATAAAGGGGGTTTTTATTTGAGCGGGGCTCGCCCTTAGGGGGCGGCCCGCTCTCAATCGGTCTGTAATATTTTTGGTCTTTAAACGGCCTCTATTACACGGGTCTAAATAACTTATATATATGTTTACAAATATTTTTTTCATACTGATAGTTTTGTGGTTGTTGGGATACATTGTTTTTCCAATAGCGGGTTCGCTAATTCATATCCTATTAGTTTTAGCTGTGATCGCGATTCTTTTGCGGATTATTGACCGTCAATAAACTTTTTTGATATGAAAAAATATATTATTAATTTAATAGGGGCGACGCTCGCTGTTTTATTTTTGTTTAGCTTAGTTTGGCCAAGTACTATTTTAGCGGCTGGGCCGATGGCGGTGAATCTTTTGTCAGCGAATAATTTTACGATTTTAGCAGAAACTGGGATTACGAACACCGGGGGTCACACGATTTCGATTATTGGAAACATTGGCTCAAGTCCGATTACGGCGGCGGCGATGAATACGGTTTTTTGTTCGGAGATGAACGGTACTATTTATGGTGTGGATGCGGCTTATGTGGGGAGTGGTATTCAGACATGTTATGCCGGTAATCCACCTTTGGCTAATAAAACTTTTGTGGATAATGGTGTACTTGATATGGAAGCTGCTTACCTCGATGCGACTTCGAGGATTGCTCCAGACGGCATAGAATTATATGCCGGTAATATTGGCGGGCAGATTTTTACGCCGGGACTTTATAAATGGAGTACAGATGTTTCGATTCCAACTTCAGTGACTCTTTCGGGTGGAGCGAATGATGTTTGGATTTTTCAAATAGCGGGGGATTTGAACGTGGCCTCGAGCGGCAGTTTGCCGACTGGGGTGAAGGTGATTTTGTTTGGCGGAGCGCAAGCAGCGAATGTTTTTTGGCAGGTGGGTGGAGTGACTGGTGCGACCTTGGGAACTTATGCGACATTTAATGGAAATATTTTAACGGCAAAGCAGATTATTATTCAAACCGGGGTGAATTTTAGTGGTAGAGCTTTGGCGCAAACTCAGGTGACGCTTGATGCTAATTTAATTTTGTTCCCGACAATTTTAAGTACTAGCAGCGGCTCACATCAGGGGACGATTACTGTAATTAAAAATGTGATTAATGATAATGGTGGGACGAAGAAGGTGGCCGACTTTCCACTTTTTATAAGTGGGACACCGGTGATCTCAGGTGAGACTAATGGTTTTCGTGCGCCGGCTGATGGGTATTTGGTGAGCGAAGCTTCTAGCTCTAATTATTCACGAACTTTTTCTGGTGATTGTGATTTTGAGGGACAGGTAAATCTTGCTACTGGTGATAATAAGGTTTGTTACATTACTAATAATGACATAGCTCCAGTTGTTGTGGCGCCGATTGTTCAGGCGGCTCCCTTGCCTACGTTGGCTGTTTCGCCAGTTGCTCCCGTGATTACTACTTATAGTATGCCTCCGACTACTGTTGTTAATTACCCTACTATTTTGACGACTACGGTTGTAAATAGTTTTGTGAATGATCCTGATCCGATAGTGCCTAACTTAGGCTTTGAGCCGATTGATTTAATGTTATTGGGTTTGGGTTTTGAGTCTCATAACTTAGCACTGTTAGATTCTGGTGTTACTTGGGAGGTTGATAGTGATGTTTCGAGTGATGAAAATGTTTCATTGGACTTGGCGATATTAGTTGGAATTTTTAGCTTGGCTTTAGTGGGTTTGATCGTAATTTTTAAAAGGCACTTGGCTTAACTAAAGTGTTTTCCTCAAATTATAAGTTATTACTAATAGCTTTTCTTGGACTAGGATTTTTTGCGATCTTTGTTTTTTATATTGCTTTGCAAGATTTTGAAATTTCTTTCAGGAGGCGGTTGGTTCAGGATGTTTATGGGGTGCCAGTGCGGATGAAGATTCCGGTGATTAGGCTAGATGAGACGGTGTTAGATGTTGGCCTCACGCCTTTTGGTGTTATGGGGGCGCCTGCGGGGCCGAAAAATGTGGCATGGTTTAATCTTCAGCCTCGGCCCGGAGAAGGGGGGAGCGCAATTATTGTCGGACATTTTGGGTGGAAGGGTGGGGTGCAGGCGGCGTTTGATAATTTAAATAAATTACATGTAGGAGATAGGTTGTATGTTGAGGATAGTAATGGCTTAGTGATTACTTTTTTGGTGCGCGAGTGGCGGCTGTATGACAAAAATGAAAATTTTTCTAAGGTGTTCAATATGAGTGGTGATGGGGCGCACTTGAATTTGATTACTTGTGGGGGAGCGTGGAATGCGGATCAAAAAAGTTACGCTGATCGGTTGGTGATCTTTGCGGATAAGGAATATAAATAGCTTTTAATTAAGTTGTTTTTTGGTTTATTATATTTGTAATGAAAGAAATGCAGCGGCAGGTGGGGGAATGGATTGCTCAATATAAGATTGGGTATTTTAAGCCTTTAGAAATTTTGGCGAGATTAACTGAGGAGGTGGGGGAGTTGGCTCGGGAAGTGAATCATCGTTTTGGACCGAAAAAGAAAAAGCCCGAAGAAGAGCTTGTTGAGATTGGAGATGAGATGGCTGATATAATTTTTACTTTGGTGTGTATGGCTAATTCTTTAGAGATTGATTTGGATGAGCATTTTAAAAGAGTGATGGATAAATGTTATAGCAGGGATAAAGACAGATGGGAGAAGAAATAGTTTTTAGATTAATTTAAAAACCACCCTAGGGTGGTTTTATGTTATTGCTTTGTAATCAGATTAACTATTAGCTTTTTGGGCTTTTCGTTGAATATTTGTGCGTAGCCGATTCAGGATTGAGTTGCAGAGTTTGGCTGTCTTGGCGGAGATCCAGATAGCGGTTGAGATTGCGTCGGTAGCGATTGAATATTGAAAGCCTTCTTGGGACCCTCTAAGATTCAAGCCTCTTTCTTTCATTGCGGCTATGATTTGTTGGTCTACTTCTGAATCTTCGTTGATTATCAGACGTCCATTGTTTTTGTATGGGGGAGCGGCAGAGTTTGGACTTATTGTTGCTGGAAACTCTTTGGTAATCTGCATGACCCGTACCTTTTTTCTGGTGTGTAAATGGGGAGCTGTGTGTAAAATATATTTTATTAATGTTTTTGTCAATTTAAAATTCTAGATAATATTTGCACTGTGGATAACTCGGGATTTGATAGTTGGGATGGAAGATATATCATTAAGGATATGATGACTGTGAACTTCAAGAAGGATCGCCGAGGGGCGGCCGCTAATCAAACTCTTTTTTGGGTCGTATTTGGTGTAATTGTTTTGGGTTTTGTAGTTTTACTTTTAACTGGCGCATTAGATAAGGGTGTGCAGCCGAAGGCTGCGGATGGTATTGACGGTATTATTACTGTTACAAATCCAAATGATTGCCCTCCTAATACTCAATGTAAGATGCGTATGTATTCGGACGCTTCTTGTGATGGCGTTTACAATCTTTGTAATTCTACTTGCTCTAATACTTCAGCCTTTGCTCCAACAATGGGTTCGAATTGTTCTAGTGGTTGTGTTACTAGTAGGAATTCTTGTCTTAACGCATACACTCCAGTAAGTAGGGGAGTTGTTCCTACCACTTCCGTTCCTACGACTCCTTTTTTTACTCCTGGTAATCCTAGTGGAACACCTTTCCTTCCTCCTGTGACTTGTACTAAGAGTTGCAAGAGTAATGTGGTTTTTGATAAGCCAACATCCTGCGATGGTTACGATAAGACTACTGAGGCATGTGATGCAAAGCCCGATGGTTTTGGTAATACTTGCGCTCTTACTTCTAGTTGTCCTAAGGGTGATTGTGATGAGACTTTTAATGCTGACGGGGTAAATCCTTTTACTGCGCCATCTTATCCTCAGATGTATCCAGATGGTAATTTTAACCCAGCTATTCGTAATAATTTTCCAGGTAGCGGCCTTTATGCTCTTAATGCAGCTGCTGTTCAAGAATGTATTGATAATGGTGGTAGTGCTGCCACATGTGGTTAATTATTTGTTTAAATTAAAAAAATCACCGGTTAACCGGTGATTTTTTTTAGTCTTTCTAGTTCAGCTGATATTAATGGACTATCGTAGTCGCCGCTGTGCATAGGGCTTGTGCCGTAGCTTGGGCCTTTTTGGTCGATGTGGAGGCTGATTGTGAGGAGGCCAGGGATTTGCTTAGTGTAGGCGTGATATTTAGGGAAGTCTTCACCGCTAATTCTTTTTACAAAGGCTAATTCATCACCTTTTTGTTTTTCGTAGGTATAGCCAGCCTCTCGCATGAGGTTTAGTGCGGTGTTTTTCGGGTTTCGGATCATGATGTTCATGACTCAATTATATTGACCCCATTAGATATATCAAGTATTTAGATAATTTTAATTGAAGATGTTTTGTGATTTAATATACTTCAATATGTTTAATAAAATGTTATCTAACGGGGTTGACTTTTTGGGATTTTTCAACATATAATTAGAGTTAAATTTGCCGCGGTAGCTCAGTGGTAGAGCGCAGCCCTGAAGAGGCTGGCGTCGGGAGTTCAATTCTCTCCCGCGGCACAGACCGATAGCGATTTTTTATTGCGATTGATCATCGGTTTTAAAATTGATGGAGGCATTGGTGTAGTGGCAACACAAGAGGTTGTGGTCCTCTTGACAGGGGTTCGATTCCCCTATGTCTCCCCACGGGGTGTCGTATAATGGTAGTACGCCTGCTTTGGGAGCAGGTAGCCAGAGTTCGATTCTCTGCACCCCGACCAACAGCTCTGATAAGCTTTTCAGAGCGTGCAGCTCTCTTAGCTCAATGGATAGAGCTACGGACTTCTAATCCGTCGATCTAAGTTCGATTCTTAGAGAGAGCACTAATTAGCTTGTCTTTTTGAAAAATTTCGGCGTCGCTGCGCTGCGCTTCCCGTTCCGCGGTAGGATTTAAGCCTACCGCTCACGGCGTGCTCGCTGACTCCTTGAACTTTTCCAAAAATCCTGCGCTACTTAACTTTGTATACTTCTATGCAAAAAAGAGTTTTTCTAATTCATGGGTGGGGTGGGGCGCCGGAGAATGCTTGGTTTCCTTGGTTAAAGAATAAACTTGAAGAGAGGGGATTTTTGGTAAGCGTGCCTCTGATGCCTCATGCTGATAAGCCAACTATTTCAGATTGGGTTTCAAAAATTGAAGGGGTGGTAGGCGAGTCGGATTCAGAGACTTATTTTATTGGTCATAGTATTGGGTGTCAGGCGATTTTGCGTTATGTCGAAACAATTGATCGAGAGGTTGGGGGCGTGGTTTGTGTGGCGGGATTTTTTAAATTGTTAAATTTTGAAACTGAAGAGGAAAAATTAATAGCTAAGCCTTGGCTTGAAACACCAATTAACTTTGAAAAAGTTAAAAGTGTGGTTAAGAAAATGGTGGCAATTTTTTCTGATAACGACCCCGATGTTGATTTGGGGAATAAAGAATTATTTGAAAGTTATCTGGGAGCGAAAACTTTGGTGGAGCACAATAAGGGACATTTTAGTGATGATGCTCTAGTGAAGGAATTGCCGGTGGCTCTCTGTGCAATTTTGGAGACGATGGAGTAAAATAGGTTTAAATTCACCCCATTAGATATGTGGGGTTAATCTAAGTTATTTTTTATGCTTAAGATTGAATTAGTATTTAAGTTTAGTAAGTCGACTAAAGATTATCTAACGGGATTCACCCCATTAGATAA
>JAHFLM010000079.1 GCA_023244865.1 Candidatus Harrisonbacteria bacterium
AGCTTAAACGCGCTCAGATCGAGGATAAACACCTTGAGATCTTAAACCGCATTGAATCCGCTCAGTGTACTGAAAAAGCACGATGCAAAGTGGATGATGCGCCGAGAGTGTTTCATGTGCTCAAGGACCAGATTTGCAATTTCAAGCGCGAAGATCAGCCAAACAAGAAAAAGATTGATGCTGGGTCTCTTTATCAATTTACGATATTTGTCGAGAAAACAATACCGCCAGAATTTCAGATGACAAAAGAGCTACTACTAAAAGAAGAGCGCGGGCATCATGCCGCCGAGTCAATGTATCCCAAGGAGAGGATCATTTTGCACAGATTAGTGCTTGATGACCTTTGGTTTTTTAAAATCTTCGACGTGGAAGAGGATCTATTGAGTGAAGTGAAAGAAGAAACTGAAAGCTATACCTTCTAAGGAGTCACTAAATGTACGTATATCAATTAGCTTTAGCGTGTCTAATGTTCAGCAATTCGCCAAGTATGGTTAAGAAGTGTGAAAAAGTTATTCAGATAAAGTGCTCGAACTCAAGAACAATTGAGCAATGCTATAAGTCCACCGCGCCAGACATAAATATATTAATGAAAAAGCAATTTTCAAAAGCAGTAGTTTTACAATAGGAGCCTTTATGAGCAAGAACAAAGACAAAAAAGTAAAAGAAGTTAAAGCAGAAAACAAAACTCCCAGTGCCGAAGTTTCTGAAAATGGTGCGGAAGTGGAAACAGAAGCGGGAAAAGAAGAAGTAATTGGCGAAGTTAAGTCAACTTATCTAGAACTGCTCAAGTGTCAAATTAAAGACTACAAAGGCGGAGAATTGGCCGTCGATCAAGCAGCTAATAGCGCACTTGCCGATCTTCAAAAAGTTGAGGGCTGGATTAAGTTCATCGAAAAAGCATTAAGCGAAAAGAAAAAGTAATTTGTTCGATATATCTAATTTTCACCATTACGCGCCCAGTGCTTTGAAGATCCAGTCAAAATCTTCAGGCCTGGTGCCGTTTAATCTTCGAAAGATTCAGCTTCGCTATTTAGAACATTTAAAGAACGATTTCCCCGATGGCATTATTAGATCAATTTGCCTTAAGCCTCGTCAAGCGGGCTGGTCCACTATCATTGCTGGACTAAACACTCATCGCATCGCCACCAATTACAGCTCAAAAGGCATCGTGATGGCCGATAAGTTTGATAGAACGATGGCGGTGCATTCGATTTACACAACTATGATCGATAATCTTCCGGCGCCATTGAAGCCAATGATTGCTAAAAGAAATGAATCAGAAGTTTTGTTTGATAATCCCGATCCGTTAAAAAGAGAGCGCTTTCCAGGTCTGGCCAGTGGGTTCATCACTGAAACCGCCTTGGATGAAAACGCTGGGAAGTCTTCATCGAGACAGTGGGCGCATTTGTCGGAATATGCTTTTTATAAGTTTGCTATGGAGCTTGATCAATCGGTTCAAAACTCCATTCCATTAGTAAGAGGCACGGCAATCTTTAAAGAGTCTACCGCCTCGGGTGTTTCTGGCACCGGAGAATCGTTTTACGCCCAATGGATGGCGGCGGAACGTGGGGACTATATCTATAGGCCCTTTTTTATTGCCTGGTATGAAATCGAAGATTACGCCATGGAAGTGCCAAGGGGCTTTATCTTAACCAAAGAAGAGATTGAGCTGGTTAAGCGATGCCCTTTAATTACTAATGCAAATTTAGTTTGGCGAAGAATGAAAATGCGAGAGATTCACACCGATAGCGACTCAGGGTTAAGCCCGGAAGAGCTATTTTGCCAGGATTTTCCTAGCTGGCCAGAGCAAGCATTCTTGTCTACTGGTCGCCCGATCTTTGACATGACTCAATTAAAAAATGACATTGCCGATCTTCGCGCCAATCCGCCAGAGATTGCCAGTATTAAAATAGCTCAACCGAATCTCTCGATGTATCCAGACCTATTGACCATTTTCAAGGTGCCAGTTAAGGGCAAGAAGTACGTTATCGGTGCCGATATTGCCGAAGGACTTGAGCAAGGTGATAGTTCGAGCGCCAAGATCTTAGACGAAGACTTAAACGAAGTGGGATTATTTCATGGCAAGATTGACCCGGATCGCTTTGGGCGCGTCTTGGTTGAATTAGCTAAGATTTACAATAATGCTTTATTGGTCCCAGAAATAAATAACATGGGATTTTCAACACTGGAAGCGATTAAGCAAATGGGATATCTCAGAGTTTATATGCGCTCAGTGCAGGACGAAATCGAAGAATCAAAAGAAACGGCAAAGCTTGGATGGCGAACCACTTCAAGCAATAAACAGAAAATGCTCAATGGTTTAATTGCAGCTTATCGCGATGGCGAAATCAAAATCATCGACATAAATCTCTTGAGAGAAAT
>JAHFLM010000042.1 GCA_023244865.1 Candidatus Harrisonbacteria bacterium
ATCGGCGAAATTAGCAAAAAAGATCAAGAACTCCTCAAGGAAACCGAACGAGCTTTAAGAAAGGGGATTGAGGCTTGTTATCCCGGCCACCACTTAGGCGATATCGGCTACAACATCGAAAAACATCTCAAACAATTTAATCTTATTCCCGTTGAGGGCCTAACCGGCCACGGCATCGGCCACAAACTTCACGAGGATCCCTATATAATGAATACCGGCCGAAAAAACCAAGGCTTAGTAATTAAACCAGGAATGGTATTCGCCATCGAACCAATGACTACAAGGGGCACTAAAGACATTATCCAAACCAAAGATGAAGCCTATGCCACGAGAAATGGAGAATCCTCCTCCCACTTTGAACACACAATTGCTATTACCGAAAAAGGCCCAGTGATTCTCACAAAAATCTAAGCTTGTTTTAGCCGTTAATTTGTGTCACAATATTAAAACTATATGGAACAGCAATACCTAACTAAAGAGCGCCTTGAAGCCCTCAAACAAGAATTAGAAGTCTACAAAACTACCCGCCGTATTGAAGTTGCGGATAGATTAAAACGCGCCAAAGAATTAGGCGATCTTTCTGAAAATTCTGAATATTCAGAAGCAAGAGACGAGCAAGCCTTAGTCGAATCTAAGATTATTGAACTCGATAACTTAATTCGTACCGCTAAAATTATTACCGCTGATCACGGTGGTTCTGCAGTCCAAGTTGGCTCAAGTGTTGTCTTAGAAAAAGATAAAAAAGAAATTAAATATTCTATCGTTGGTTCTAATGAAGCCCGACCAGAAGATGGCTTTATTTCTAACGAATCGCCTCTAGGCAAAGCTTTAATTGGTAAAAAAGTAGGGGATACCGCCACTCTTAAACTTCCTCAAGGAGAAGTCAACTACAAAATAAAAAATATTCATTAATCCACCCGTCATCTCAGGGTACTTATCCGGGATCTACTTAATTTCATGCTCGAAGACATCATTAGCGATCGTTTAAAAAAATTAAAAAACTTTGAAGCAGCTGGTGTGTTACCCTATCCCGAAAAATCTTCCCGCACTCACACCACCCTTCAAGTCCTAGAAAACTTTGACTCGTTTAATTCTAATCCAACGACTATCACCGGTCGCCTCACCGGCTTCCGTGATCAAGGGGGTGTTTTTTTCGCAGACATTACCGACGAGTCCGGCAAACTTCAAATAGTTGGCAAAAAAGATAATTTTGAAAACTTCGAACTCTACCAAAAAAATCTAGACATTGGAGATTTTATAGAAGCCACTGGCACCACCTTCATCACCAAAAAAGGTGAAAAAAGCCTTGAAATAAAAAATCTAAAGCTTCTCACTAAATCTCTACGACCCTTGCCAGACCAATGGTCCGGCCTAGAAGATATCGAAATCAAATTAAGACAGCGCTACCTCGATGTTTTAACCGACCCTGCCGTCAAAGCTATTTTCTACAAAAAAGCTAAGTTTTGGGACGTCATTAGAAACACCCTCAAGGAGAGGGGCTTTTTAGAGCTCGAAATGCCCGTTTTAGAGCCCATTCCAGGTGGAGCTGAGGCAGAACCATTCATCACCCATCACAACGCCCTAGACACCGATTTTTACCTCAGAATCTCCCTCGAACTCCCTCTTAAAAAAGCCTTAATTGCCGGCTATGAAAAAGTCTTTGAAATCGGCCGTATTTTCAGAAACGAGGGCATCGATGCCGAGCACCTCCAAGATTACACCCAATGTGAATTCTACGAAGCGTATTCTAATTACGAAGAATTAATGACATTCGTCGAAGGCCTTTATAAAAAAATCGTCATTGCAGTTACGGGTGAAGAAACCACCACACTTAAAGATCAAACCATCAATTGGAGTGGCTCATGGCCTCGGGTCACCTATAAAGAAATATTTGAAAAATATGTCGGCCTAGATCTCGATTCTACCTCCGAAGCCGATCTTCTTAAAAAAGCCAAAGCGGAAAAATTAAACCCCGAAAAAGGCATCGGCCGAGGACGCTTAATCGACCTTCTTTATAAAAAATTAGCGAGACCAAACATCATCCAACCAACCTTCCTTATTAATCCACCAGTAGAATTAGAACCTCTCGCAAAAATCAAAGTCGACGAACCAAGTAAGGTTTGTCGTATGCAGGTTATCGCTTGTGGCACAGAACTCGGCAAAGGCTTTTCTGAACTCAATGACCCAGTGGATCAGAGGGCTCGTTTTGAAGCTCAAATGAAGCTTAGGGAAAAAGGGGACAAAGAAGCTCAAATGTTAGATGATGAATTCCTCACCGCTCTAGAATTCGGCATGCCACCAGCCTCAGGCTTCGGCCTCTCCGAAAGACTTTTCGCTATTCTCATCAACCGCCCAATCCGAGAAACCGTCTTCTTTCCACCAATGAAGCCTAAAGGAAAATAAATAACAAAAAGTCCCGCAGCAGGAAGCTCGGGACTTTTTTATTCTGGAAGAGGCTTAATAATCGCCTTAATAATAAAAATAATAAAAAGATTAGCCAACATATGGGTAATAACGGTTATCATAATCGGCTGAATTAGTAATCTAATTTTCTTAAACCAACCGTCAGAACCCCTAGACACCAAAATCAAAAATTCATAAAAAATTAAAAAGTTCATCATCATGCCCGTACAAAAAAAGGCGAAGCCATAAGCATGATCAATTGACCAAATATAAGCAGAGGCTACAGCGCCAAACAAGCTTATTAATACTAAGATTACCGCCGCCCAAATAGCTTTAATATTTACATGCATCACTGAAAACAAATAGAGAATGATTGGAAATCTAAATACAAACTCTTCACGAAATACATTTACCAAGACTAAATCCCATAAACAATGCGACCAGCTCAGTCCGTTAATCCACACACCAATAGCTTTCGTATCCTGACTATCAGATTGGCCAATAAAAAATTTCACAGAAATAATCCCTAAAATAATCAATAATACGATAATCCAAACAGCCGATCTTCTCATGGTCCACTCCTTTCTAACCCATTTCTTTTCGAGTCTTTTTATTATAGAATCAGGGAACTAAAGCTAAGTTACCATGAAATTTCAAAAATTCAAGACTTGGATCGAAATCAGCTCTCAAAATATTTTCTGGAACATTAAAGTTATTCGATCCCTTTTAAATAAGAAAACCAGGCTTTTTGCCGTCGTTAAATCTAATGCCTACGGTCACGACCTCGAACTTTTTTCTAAACTCATCGAAACCAAAGTTGACGGCTACTGCGTCGACTCCGTACCAGAAGCTGAAAAACTGCGCGCTGCCGGCATCAAAAAATTCATTCTAGTTTTAGGCCCCACTCTCCCACATCTTTTTGACGTAGCCCTAAAACTAGATATCACAATTAGCCTCTCTAACTTTGACGCTCTCAAAGAATATTTAAAAAATAAAGCTCAACCTAACTTCCATTTAAAAATTGACACTGGCATGCACCGCCAAGGTTTTTATAATGCCGACCTCAAAAAAATTCTCGGGCTTCTTAAGCCAATTTCCAAAAAACTAACCGGTGTCTTTTCTCACTTCGCAAGCGCCAAAGATTTTAACTATCCCACCACGACCGACCTCCAATATGAAAATTTCCAATTAGCTAAAAAAATAATTACGCAAAATTTTCCTAACCAAAAAATAGATTTTCACATCGCAGCCTCAAGCGGCACCATGATCAACTCTAAATATCATGAGGATGCTGTTCGAGTTGGTGCCGCCCTTTATGGCGTCTGGCCCTCCAAAGAAATTAAAACCCAGTGGCCCAAAGAAAAACTCAAACCCGCCCTTGCTTGGCACTCAATTATTTCCGAAATTAAATCTATTAAAAAAGGGGATTATGTGAGCTACGATCTAACCGAAAAAATCAAAGCTGATGGCAAAATCGGCATCGTTCCCATTGGTTACTGGCATGGCTTTGATCGCAAACTAAGCTCTATTGGTGAAGTCTTGGTAAATGGCAAGCGAGCCAAAGTCATTGGCCGAGTCACCATGGATATGATTGTTATAGACCTCTCTCAAATCAAGGCTTCCTACGGAGACAAAGTAACCATTATAGGTAAAAACCAAAAAGAAGAGATAGAATTAGAAGAGGTAGCGAATAAAATTACAACATCACCCTACGAAGTTGTAACCCGCCTCAATCCTCTCATGCACCGAGAGACTATCTAACCTTCATGGAATTCTTTTCACCAACAAAACACCGTCCTAATTTTATTTTAAAAAATCTCTTCACTTTAATCATAATCATCCTATTTTTTTTACTGATCTTTAGTATCTATTTTTTTTCTCTAATTAAATCAGTCGCCGTCAAAAGCAACCTCAATGATACCGCCAATCAAAAAATAATCACCGCCTTTAATAAAGTTAAAAATAACAAGAACCTCTATTCCATTCCTACATCATTTAAGCTCAGCGAGCCTTTTTTCACAGGTGAAATCTTAATTCAAAAAAGTTATTTACACCGAAGCATTACCCTCATCCCAGAAGCTAAAGATCCTATTGGCGTTCTCTGTGAAACCGAAGCCGACACCAAAATCTGTTTTTGGTTTGATAAAAATAACCTCCTCTTCAAAGAAGCCCCCGCTCCCAGTGGTAAAAAGATTTTCATTCTGAATGAACCCGGCATCGGCAATCACTCCCTAAACGAAGAGCTCATGCCCAACTATCTTTTTAAAAATCTAATCAAATTATTTAACTACCCCAATATCGTCTCCCTTATCTCTAATAAGTTTGATCTCGATCTAAGGAATAGCGAATTAACCACCATCAACAACGACGACATAGAAATCAAGCTAAGCCTCCGCTTCGACCCCGCAACCAACCTCGAAGCTCTAGAAAAAGCCGCCCCTAACGCCCAAGAATACATCGACCTCCGCATCGAAAACCGCATCTACTACAAGTGACAAAATCCAAAAAGTCTGTAATAATTCATGAAATAAAATGAAACTATCAATCGGCATCGTAGGCATGCCCAATGTAGGTAAATCGACCCTTTTTAAGCTTTTAACGAATCAAAACGTTGATATCGCCAACTATCCTTTTTGCACCATCGACCCCAATGTGGGCATCGTTAACGTCCCAGACGAACGCCTCGACAGTCTTTTCAAACTCGAAGAAAGTAATAAAAAAGTACCAGCCATCGTCGAATTTTACGATATCGCTGGCCTAGTCAAAGGCGCTTCCGAAGGCCAAGGCTTAGGCAATAAATTCCTCAATCACATCAAAGAAACTCAAGTGATCCTAATGGTCTTACGCTGCTTTAAAGACGACTCAATCATTCACGTTGAAAACTCCGTTGATCCAATTAGAGATTTAGAAATTATTAACAGTGAATTAATCTTAAAAGATTTAGAAACCATCGAACGTCGTTTAGAAAAAGTTTTAGGTGAAGCCAAAACCGGCAAAAAAGAAGCTAAGGAAGAAGCTGAGATTCTAGAAAGAATCAAAAACCTTTTAAATCAAGGTAAGCTCATCCCTGATTTCGTTGATGAACCAGCCTTAAAAGACTTGAACCTTCTAACTACTAAAAAACAACTCTATTTACTAAACGGCAATGAAACAGATGTTTCAGAAGATTTAAAAGATAAAATTAAAGCTGAGGGAGGGGATTATGTAATTAGTAATTTAGGCGAGCTCACCAACCTTGATTCTTTAATTAAAAAATCCTATGAAGTTTTAAACCTCATTAGCTTTTTCACCGCTGGCAAAGATGAATGTCGTGCCTGGACAATCAAAAAAGGTTGGCTCGCTCCGCAAGCTGCTGGCGTCATCCACACCGATTTTGAAAATAAATTTATTCGCGCCGAAGTCTTAGCTTATGAAAATTACCTCGAAGCTAGCAAAACTCAAAGAAAAACAGGCGAAGCTTGGCAAATCTCTAAAAACAAAGGCTGGGTAAAAATAGAAGGTAAAGATTATGAAGTTAAAGATGGCGATATTTTAGTCATCCGCCACAGCTAAAAATACAAGTACCGTCATTGCGAGGTCAGCTTTGTTTAATTTTAGTAAGTAAAATTAAACAAAAATCCCGTGCTTTTCCCTCCGAAGCCTCGGCGAAGGATGGGGCAATCTCATTCAATTAAATCTATCTCGAGTTATTAATTAAATCCTTCAGCTCCTCAAGCTCGTTAATTTGTTCTCGTAAAATTTTAATCTCATCAGTCCCACCCACCTTAATAAACACCTTCTCTGTCCGAGGGTTTAATTCGCTAGCCACCACCCTATCGGATGATCCCCCTAAATCAGTTAATTGAGAACTCAAACGATTATAACGAATAATTAAAACAGCTAAAATCAAACATAGAAAAAATATAATAGAAACCGTCAGCATCGATGACTTAACAAACCAATGCTCTCTTATTCGATGTATTATGTGTTTTTTTAACTTCTTCATATTGATTGAAAATTAAGATTATAATCCAGTACCCATCGGCATAGTAAAACCACTAGGACCAGCACTACCTGGCGCAGTGTAACCACCCATTCCTGTTCCGCCACCAGTATTTCCAGTTGAACCAGTTCCCGTTGTGCCAGTTCCAGTGCCACCAGTAGTCGTCGTTCCACCTGTCCCTGTACCACTCCCAGTAGTTCCAGTTCCACCCATCCCAGTTGTTCCAGTATTACCAGTAGAACCACCAGTACCGGTGCCAGTTGAACCCGTAGTCCCCGTACCAGTACCACTCCCAGTAGTAGTTCCGCCTGTGTTATAAGTTCCATTATAAACCGAGGCGTATGGATCTGAATTACCCCCAGTTCCACCAGCGCCAGTAGTCCCAGTTCCGGTGATACCCGTAGTTCCGCCCGTGCCAGTACCACCGGTTGTTCCAGTTCCAGTATTGCCCGTACCCGTGTTACCGGAATTCTGACCAGCCGAAATTGCAAAGTCTAGTTGCTTCTGAGCTTGTTCGTCTACTGGAACATATTTATCTGGCAAATTTACATTTTGGGCCTGACAAACCTGCCTTGGATACTTCGCTTTAGAATCGGTAAATTGCTTCAAGCGAGTTTTCTCACCATATAAAATATCCAACAAACTATTTATTTTTTTTAAAGCCTCACCATCCCTCTTTTTTATAGCTAGGTTTTTTTCATCCTTCATCTTAACTACTAAGTCATCCACCTTCGCCTCATTCTTTAAAATAGCGTAAGTGTAATACGCCAAGTAAGTTGGCGCTGGATCCTTTTTACCATAAGCAATAGAACTAGCCGACACACCCATAACCAAACTTCTTTCCACCTCAGTTAAAGCATTTCGATCAAAATCTGGCCCTAAATCAAAAACTAAAGCAGAGTGCTTTGTGGCATCTCCATCATTATCCACATCAAAATAAACCTCATTTGGATTAGTTGTATAAAAATCTAAAAATGACTGCTTGTCCGTATTTAAATAGGGAGGCGCCACCAACACATTGTCAAAAGATGCCTTCTTTCTCCCAAAATAATCCCAACAAAAAACTCTAGACGAACCAGAAAAGTTAGACACTCCAGCTTCAACATCCACCTTCCGATTAAAAATCCCGCCCTCGCTTACCGTAAACACCATCAAAGCTAAAACCAATAATGTAAAAGATGTATAGGTAATATTCTTGTTTTCTTCAAAAGTAATTTTTTTAACCACCATAAAACTATTATAACAAATCGCTAGACACAAGACACATATCATGAGTCACGAAAAACAAAAAACCCGATTCCGCTTTCGTGTCTCATGTTACGTGTCTTATGTTTCGTGTTTAAAGATACCCAATCCTCTTCAGCCAATTTTCATTTTCCCACTCCCATAAAGTCTTCGCCGCCAAAAAGCCTTAAAATCATTTTGCCAAAAAGGAAACT
>JAHFLM010000080.1 GCA_023244865.1 Candidatus Harrisonbacteria bacterium
CGAGCTACTAGGGCGCAATCGGCCCCTAATTATGGGTGTCGACCCGGGGCTATCGGGAGCGCTCGCGGTTATTGATCGCGATAAAGACCTTATAGTCGACCTTATAGATATGCCGACCTTCGAAAAGCCGTCGAGAGCCCGAAAACAAGGGTTTTTAAGCTATTTAGACGTACATAAATTGTCATCTTTGGTTGATATGTATGCGCCCTACACTTCGCTTGCGGTGATTGAAGAGCCCGGAGCGATGCCAGATCAAGGGTTATCGTCGACCTTTAGGTTTGGGCGGGTATGTGGGCAAATTCACGGGGTTTTAGCGGGGCATGGTATCGCGGTCGTGCCTATCGGTCCTGCGGTGTGGAAATGCGCGATGGGTTTATCAAGCGACAAATTTCAGTCACAAGTTTTGGCGACTAAATATTATCCTGGGTTTAAAGAATTGTGGGAGCTTAAAAAGCATAATGATCGCGCCGAAGCCGTGTTACTTGCGCAGTATGGTTTAAAGCATTTGTCAGGTCTAGTTGAGTTTTCGGGGAGTTAGCCGATATAATTTTAAGTCTTTTGTTTGTTAGTTAGCAAAAGGCCGATCAAAAATTCCTTTCCTTTGGCGGCGGTTTTAGACTCATAGCCCATGTAGGTTTAGGACCGCCGCTCTCTTTTATTCCACGCAGTAGCAACTCTCAGGGATTCGACCATCCTCGCAGAAATACTCACAGTCGGGTATTTGGGGAGTGGAGCAGCCTAGAAAATAAACGGCGATTAGGATTAGAAATAGTAGTTTCACTCCACACTCTCCTTAAAGGAATTGAATTGGTCTATAACTTTATCTACACCGCTACCCTCATAATAAAAATGCGTTGTTCTGTACGCCCTAACTAAATCTTTAACCTCTTCGCATTCAAGAGCGAATTTTAACCCAGCCTCAAAACCAGTTGAAAATGCCGCTGGTAAATCATCCATGTGTCGAGAGTTCAGTTCACCCTTTTCGCGCTGATCTTCCATGTATTTTAATTCCAACTCATCCCGCCGCGCTTTCCAATTTGTCATAATTGGTCCCCACAATTTTTACATGACATATCCGGCTCAAAGCCACCGGCGTTAAACCAAACTGGTCCCTTCTTGTGTCCGTTTATTCTGCAAATTATTACCTTTAACGAGTGTAAGGTGCCATCCGTCCAGCTAAGATCAGAAAATAAATAATGATAAAATCCTATGCAAAACCATTTCATTTATCCCCCAATTTCTTTAAAAATTCTTTAGCTCTAAATAACGCATTATTAACTATATTATGAGTGGTTGATAAATTTATCACTCGAGTCAATAACATTGAATGATGTTCTCTAATGTTATCCAAAGCCTCAACCATAGCCTTATACTCAGCAAGCAATTCTGCGTATGCCCAATGTTCGATAACCCTAGTTCCATTTGGTCTTTTTATATCGCTATTTACGATTAGTGTTACTATGGGTAAATAGAATTCCCTCGGCTTAGTTTCGTTCATTCATCCCCCTTAGTTAATTGTTTAGCTACACGTTCAGCATATCGCTTCATAAGAATGTCTACAAATTCGAGCCTATCACTAAAATTCATTTCCCAAGAAAAATCACCCACAACATATTCCCTGCCAAGTGCATCTTTTTTAATCCGGTCTAGGTACTTCCCGTTGTTTTTATACCAATCTACCTCTAGTTTTTGTAAATCTATATGATTCACTTCACCAACTCCTTAGCTTGTTTAATTATCTCGGCGTGTTTGGTTAGGGTTTCACCTGAGCATTTGTAAATTACTGCAAATTTATTTCTAAATTCTTCAATCAATAAATCTTGGTCAGTGAAGGTTATTATTCCAACCTTTCTAAGCGCATCAGCAAGATCGACTAGGGCGGCGGACATTCGTTTTATTTCTTTTTCGTAATCTTCACTAACAGCTTGCCACGTTGAATTTATATCCTCTGCCTTTAACTTTAACGTGTGGTTCTCTTTCGCGAAATAATCGCGGGCGGCATTAAACCCGTCGATAAACCCTATCTGCTTATTTGGTTTTATTAACAAATTCCCACTTCCTATTTTTTCACCGTAGGCATCTACTTTTTTTGATGGACAATAAGCCTCTGCGGCCGCATCACGTTCTTGCTCGAATGTTTTCATTTTGTATTCCTTTTGAAATGCTCCAAACACATATTGATGAATTGTCCGTACATTAGTTTCCTCGTTTTAAATCCATGCCTATTATTCTCGGACACATTTGTGATTTCTAAATTTTTAACTTTATTATTTAATTTGTTGCCGTCTTTGTGATGAACAATTTTGTTTTTAATTTCACCAATATATTCTCGCGCAATAACCCTATGTA
>JAHFLM010000081.1:0-520 GCA_023244865.1 Candidatus Harrisonbacteria bacterium
TATCTTTAGATTCAGCCAATTTAGAATTTCTTGGCACCACTAAAATCACCTCACTTCCATCCGCCGCAAAAACACTTTCAGCAATTACCGGTAACTCGTCATTTTTATGAATTTGAATCTTGATCGTTTTTTTCATCCAATTATCACCTACATTAATTCTATTAGTATCATTATCTCACACATCTCAAAAACACTGCAAACTTAAATCATCATAACACCCCTTTATCAAATTATTTTTTAAAAAAATAATTAAAATTTAATTATTTCACTAAAGTTGCTACAAAATCCAAATACACCGGAAACTCATCATCCACGCTCGCTATAAAAGAAAGATTCGGAATCTTCAAATCAAAATCGGATCTTTTAATTCTAAATTGAGTTGAGCCCGTTATAACATCACCATTAATTATAACGTGCAATGGAGCTACCACCGCTCGAGTCACGCCAGATATAGTCAGAGATCCTTTCACATCTAAATCAAACTCACTCCCGGTAATTTTATACCCCACCCCATCCATCA
>JAHFLM010000081.1:530-2330 GCA_023244865.1 Candidatus Harrisonbacteria bacterium
TTTTCAAAATCATCCGATTAATCGCCCCGTCCCGCTTCGCATCATCCGTTTTAAAAGTTCGAGCATTAATCTTAATTTCTGAAAAATTAAGTTGGCCATTAGATATCAAAATATCCCCACCCACTTGATTCGTTGTTCCTCTAGCTACAAATTGACTACCCCTTAGCACCTCATTAATCCCAAACTCAGCCTTAGATTTATTTTGATCGATCTTATAAATCTTAGGAGAAGCAGCCGGAGTCTCACCGCCCTTATTCAAATCAAGTTTAGGCACGACCTCGTTTATATCTTTACTCGGTAACAAAGCCGGTCTAGTTAAATATTGATAAGCCCCAAAAATTACGACTACTAAAATTACAATCGCTAAAATTATTTTTTTCATATATTTTTTTATTTAATTAATAACTTCTATTCCATAGATTCTATTACATCTAATATATAAAGCAAAAAGTTAAACAAAAAACGGGACTTGCCCGTTTTAAAAATAATTAACTCATCGAATAACCGCTCTTTTAGTACCATGCCTCACTAGCCACTCTTCCCTCGTATAGAATTTTCTTTTAGGCTGCCTACTTCCTTTAACTTCTCCAACCTCTTACATTAGGATTTTTAGTAAAAAATTTTTCCACTAAATTCTTATCATGCAACATAAAGAAAGCAATCGCTTCACCCAAAGCCTTGAGCAACGCCGCATCTTCTTTTTCAGTCAACTTATCCAAACCCACGCCCGGTATCCGACCTTTGGAAACTAAAGGCATTGCTCTTTCAGCCTCTTTTCTAATCTCAGCTAAAAAAAGCTCCCCTTCCTTAGTTACCACTCCAGTATGCCTTGGGGAACTTTCATTTCTCTTTAGCTTCACATACCCTCTAGCTATCAAAATTTTCAAATTACCAAGCGTTAAATTGAGATTAGCTAAACGATCCCCTAAATCACCCTTATGATTTTTCATATAAGCCAAAAATGAAGCTAAATCCAAGCTCACAATTAATTGCTCTCTCCAATTCAAAGACCTAAAAGTCTCATTCCACTCCAACTTTCTAGGCATAGCAAAGCTCCTTTCAAAGTAATCGCATTTGTCATTCCCGTGAAAACGGGAATCTACTTGGTTTAAAACACATTCACCCTAATACGCCGCATTCCTGCCCCAACCCCCTCATCTTTCAAAATTTTAAAAGTGCCAATCTCACTCGTATTTTTCACATGAGGCCCTCCACAAAATTCCGCCGACACAGCCTCGCTCAAACTTTCACCCACAAAATAAACATTCACCTCACTTGGATATTTTTCCTTAAAGAAAAACAAAGCACCAGTTTTCTTAGCCTCTTCTAGCGGCATCTTAACAAATTTTACTGGCAAGGCCAAGGCAATTTTTTCATTCACCCACACCTCCACCTTTTTAATTTCTTCCTCCGTTAATTTTCTCTCAAATCCAAAATCAAACCGCGCTCGATCCACCGTAATGTCCGAACCCTTTTGACTCACGCTGTCACCCAAAATATTTCGCAAAGCAGCCTGCAATAAATGTGTCGCAGTATGCAACCTAGTCACCTTCACTAAATCCGCCTCGCTCCCTGCTTTTAATTCTCCAGTATCTAAAACCAAGCCATGCCCCCCAAATTTCTTCTCCGCTCCCGCTCGTGAAGCCTCCTGATGCTTTTTAAATCTTTCTTCAAACGCCACATAGCTCAAGCCCTCTCGCTTCCCCTCCGGCACAAAATCCATAATCAAATCAAAAGGCAGACCATGGCTTTCGTAAAGCTTAAATGCCATCTCAATATTTACCCTGTCCAATTTTCCAA
>JAHFLM010000082.1 GCA_023244865.1 Candidatus Harrisonbacteria bacterium
GAGAAATCTCGATTTCATTTTGCTTCCTTTCTGAATTATGAAAGATCTAACCGACCGAATGATAACTCTATTTTTTGTTTTAGTCAATTGATTGATTTTGATGTTTATTGTATTGTCTGATTTAGTTGTTTGAGTGTTTAGATGTGTGTATTTGCTAATCCGTCAAGATTCCTGCCTACGCCCTTCGATCGCACTCAGGACAAGCAGGAATGACAGGCTGGAGAAAGGAATTGATTTATGGCTAAGCCTAAGAAAGATTTGAAATTAAGTATTTTGAAGCCTTTGATCTTGGATAGAGAGTTGAATGTTTTGTTGTTGCAGAAGGCGCAGGATATTAATCGTTACGTGGTAATTTTTTACGATAATCAGTTTGTGGTGACGTATTATGATGCGTTTTGTAATTTCATTCGATTGGATATGCCAAAATGGGCCAATTCAAATAGAAGGCCAGGAGATACTTCTTCGGGTAATGTGAGTATGACGACTATTTTAGGGACTAAGACGGCGTGCCATTTTGAAGAAGGTATAGATGAGCAGGGAAGTGATTTGGGCGGTTGGTATTACAATGATATAGAAATTGTGGGATTTAATTTTGCGAATCAGAGAATGGTTCTGCGAATGCCGGTTAAAAAATATAAAAAGTTGAGGAAGATTGTGCTCGCGTAAATTTTAAAGACTCCCTTAAGGGAGTTTTTTATTTTTACCCCATTAGATATGGCAAATGATCTAACGGGGTGAATAAATTTTGACTTAGAGCTTAGAAAAGCTTTAATATGAAGCATTATGGCAAATGAAGTTAGTAAATTAGAGGCTATTCGACACTCCTTGGCGCACTTGCTCGCGGCGGCGGTTTTAAAATTGTGGCCGGATACGAAGCGGACGATTGGGCCGGCGATTGAAAATGGTTTTTATTTTGATTTTGAGTTCAGTCAACCAATCACTGAGGCTGATTTGGTAAAAATTGAAAAAGAGATGCGGAAGATTTTGCCAACTTGGGATGAGTTTACTGGTTCGGAATTAACGGCAGAGGAGGCTAAAAAAGAATATCCGAATAATCCTTATAAGCATGAATTGATTGATGAATTTACTAAAGAAGGGCAGAAGGTTACTTTTTATAAATCTGGTGATTATTGGGATTTGTGCAGGGGTGGGCACGTGAAGCATATGAGTGCTGAGGTTAAAGCGGATGCATTTAAATTAACTAAACTAGCCGGCGCTTATTGGAGAGGGAGTGAAAAAAATAAAATGCTCACCAGAATTTATGGCGTGGCTTTTGAAACTAAGGAAGATTTGGAGACGTATTTAAAAATGCTTGAGGAGGCGCAGAAGCGGGACCATAAAAAATTGGGAGCGGAGTTAGAATTGTTTTTCTTTCACGAGACGGCGCCTGGGATGCCATATTGGTTGCCGAAGGGGGTGCTCTTGATGAACGAGCTGATTAGTTTTTGGCGAGAAGAGCATGCGAAGCGAGGATATCAGGAAATAGCTTCGCCGATTTTGAGTAAGAAGGCTTTGTGGGAAACTTCCGGGCATTGGGAGCATTATCAGAAGGATATGTTTCTCTGTCAGACAGGGGAGGATGAAACTTTTGGTGTGAAGGCGATGAATTGTCCGAATGCGATGGTGGTGTTTGGCTCGACAACTCGAAGTTATAAAGACTTGCCTTTGCGACTTTCGGATACGGATGTTTTGCATCGCTATGAATTGTCGGGGACTTTGAATGGCTTGTTGCGCGCTCGGAGTTTTAGACAGGATGATTCTCATAACTTTATTACAGAAGAGATGATTGGCGATGAGTATTTAGAGATTTTGAAAATTGCCACTTTGTTTTATGAGATTTTCAAATTGCCGATTAAATATCGATTGGGAACTCGACCGGAAAGTTTTATGGGGGATATCGAAACTTGGAACCGAGCGGAGGCGGAATTGAAAAATATTTTAGAGTCTCAAAAAATGGATTACTTTGTGAAAGAAGGAGACGGGGCTTTTTATGGGCCGAAGATCGATATTTTGATGCAGGATTCTTTAGGGCGAGAGTGGCAGACGGGGACGATTCAGCTAGATTTTCAACAACCCAGGAGATTTAATTTAGAATACACGGATCGAGATGGGAAGAAAAAAACACCAATTGTGGTGCATCGTGTGATTTATGGTTCGCTTGAAAGATTTATTGGACT
Organism: Candidatus Harrisonbacteria bacterium; assembly: GCA_023244865.1. GTDB lineage: Bacteria > Patescibacteriota > Minisyncoccia > UBA6257 > UBA11618 > JAHFLM01. Next base: position 2,178 of record JAHFLM010000082.1, read on the forward strand.
ACTTATTGCACACACTGCTGGGCATTTGCCGTTGTGGCTTGCACCGGAGCAGGTGAGAATTTTACCTATTTCTGAAAAGCAGGCGGAATATGCGAAGAGTGTGGCGGAAAAAATGAAGGAGGCTG
>JAHFLM010000083.1:0-1853 GCA_023244865.1 Candidatus Harrisonbacteria bacterium
TGCATGAGTGCGTAAAGAGTGGTGGTTTTACCGCTGCCCGTGGGGCCGGTGAGTAAAATCATGCCGTAAGGCTTAGTCACACCTCGATCGACAATTGCCAGTGACTGACCAACTAAACCTAGAGCTTCGAGAGATTTTAAACCAATTTCTGGATCAAGCACACGGAGCGCCATTTTTTCGCCCGCTGGAGTTGGGAAAGTGGCAACGCGAAAATCGATTTCACGACCGTAAACTTCGGTGCGAAAACGACCATCTTGAGGAATACGATTTTCGTCGATTTTTAAATTAGAAAGAATTTTTAAACGAGAAATAATGGGTTGGAGAAGTTCTGGCGGCAAAGATTGCACCTCTTCCAAATCACCATCAATACGGAAACGGATACGGAGTTTATTTTTTTGTGGCTCAACGTGAATGTCGGAAGCACCTCTAGTGACCGCCTCTTTTAGCATCGAGGAAACGATTTTAATAATAGGAGCGTCTTCGGAAACGGCTTGAGCTTCATCGATACTCACTTTTTTAGCCCCACCCATCCCCTCGCCTGGCTTAATTTGTAAATTACGCAAAGCATTTTCTACCTGACCAGAGAATGGCGAGTAGCGGCGAGCGACTACTTCGTAATCAGATTTAGTAATTAAAAAAACTCCCATACTTAACTTTTTTTGGTTAGCTAAAAATTTTAAGGCCTCTTGTGCTCCCCTATCTTTGGGGTTGACCATCCCAACCACCAAAAGATTTTTATCTAAACTTAAAGGAATTACCTTGTAATTCACTACGGTTTCTTGAGGCAGAGCTTTCATTAGATCTTCAGTGATCTCGTTAAAATTAACTTTTTTATAAGGCACACCCATTAAATCACTTTTAATTTTAATGAGGTCGGCTTCATCGACTAACTTTTTTTCTAAAATAAGAACATCTACACCCTTATGAGAAAAAGAAGCCTCGTTAAGAAGCTTGGCTCCATCTGCCGAATTGATAAGGTCGACGCTAACTAATTTATCTATTAAGGCCTTGTCTTCCATTTAAAAAGAAATTAAGGGATTAGAGCGACCAATGGGGCCGGTGGTTGGGAGACCTCCAGTAGGTTTAAGAGATTTGAGGATTTTGTTATTTAAAACTTGGGAGGGATCGAAGTCGATGCCAGCAATGTCATTAGTCGATTTTAAGATTGAAGGGGAAACAAATTCGATGCCGGGAGTCGCACCAAAGAAAAGGAAATAACCGCCACCGATAATAACAACGAAAAAGAAAATAAAAATTAAGAAGGTGAAGAAGTCGAAACCATTTCTTTTTTCGTTTAAAACAATAGCCATAATTATTTTTCTGGTTGGTAGTAGGTTTGGACGGTTAAATTAAAATTGAAGAAGTCGGTATTAGGATTAGCGGTGGCGCGTTCGATAGTAAAACTCTGCACATCCATGAGGCGGATATTATTTTCTAGACCAGCCAAGAAATCTTTAAAGGAAGCGTAGGAACCGGATAATTTAATGCCTAATTCTAGAACACCGGCCTCTTTGACTAGTTTATTTTTAGCGAGCGGCTTGAAAGCGAGCGGCTTCACAGTGAAAGAGCCGACATTTAATCCGTTAATGGAAGCGAGGGCTTTGAGTTGAGAAAAAACTAAGGAGAGATTTTCTTTAATTGGGAAAGAGAGTGAGAGGGTTTCTTGGAACTTGGTGGAGCCTTTATATTTAGTGATTAAATCTTTTACTTTTTTAATCGCCTGACTTTGCTCGGTGTAAAAATTATCTTTGGAAGCGATGGTGCCTCGTAATTCGAGAATGCTCGTGTATGAAGGACGGACAAAGAAGATATAAAAAGCGATCGCCACAAAGATGAAAAAGAGGCTAAAGAGC
>JAHFLM010000083.1:1863-2301 GCA_023244865.1 Candidatus Harrisonbacteria bacterium
ACTCACACTTCTTTTTGCGGTGCTTCTCATAATTTTATTTAGTTTCAAAAACCTCCGGCTTCAAGATAAGGAAAAGGCGAAACTTCACCCCTTCTTTAACAGCTTGAGATTCATTAACGACGGTTTGCTCGATTTGCTTTACTTGATTGAAAGCTTCTAATTGTTGGGATAAGGCTTCATAGCTTACGGCAATACCTTCGAGATTAAGACGACGGTCTTTAAGTCTGAAATCTACAAAATTGTAATAGACACCAGCGTTGGTGCTATTTTCTAAAATTGGCCAAAGCATGGCGGTCGAGGTGTGAGTTAAAAGCAACCCTTGAAGATTGGCGAGCTGAGAATAAAAAGCGAGAAAAGAATCTTGCTCAGCTTTGGGAATGGATTTGATAAGGGTGTCGATCGAGCCTTCTAAATTAGTGATACGAGAATTTAAATAAG
>JAHFLM010000043.1 GCA_023244865.1 Candidatus Harrisonbacteria bacterium
GACGACTTCGCTCGCTTTGAACTCGTGGACGATTAAAGATGCGGCTGGGAATAATGCGACTTTAACATTAGCAACTCCAGGAGCAACGAATTCTTTGGGAAATAATAAAAATATTATTGTGGATACAACTCCACCAACTTTGGATAGTATTTTGACAACTCGACCATCTGGAACTTATAAGATTGGCGATACGATTACTTTGAATGTTATTTTTTCAGAAAATGTGACAACTAATTCGGGCGTGACGGTACAGCTTTTAGACGGGAATGCGAGTACGGTGATTGGGACTTGTAATATTCCGGTAATTTCTACTAGTGATGTAGCTACCTGTAATTTTGTGGTGGCTGAAGGACAAAATTTTGCTACGGGCTTGAATGCTAAGAGAATTACAATGAGTTCTTTGACCGACATTGCCTTAAACGAATTAGCTTCGCCAGCTTTTGCTTCGGTAACGATTTATCCTATTAAAACTGTTTTAGTGGATGCGGATCGACCGGCGATAACTTTAGTGGGTAGTAATTCGGTGACGATTAATCGGGGAGAGGTTTATGTAGATCCTGGAGCAACGGCTTTAGATTCTTTTGATGGCAATATTACTAGTAGTATTGTGGCGGTTAATTTAGTGGATACTAACAATCCTGGTACTTATGTGGTGACCTATGATGTGAGCGATGCTGCAGGTAACACAGCATTTCAAGTGACGAGAACTGTGACAGTAAATGGTTCGGTGTCTGGTGGTGGAGGCGGCGGGGGCGGTTCGGGTGGAGGAGGAAGTGGGGGGGGCGGTAGCGGAGGTGGAGGCTCTGGCGGTGGGGGATCAGGCGGAGGTGGGTCTGGTGGTTCGGGTGGCGGAGGTTCTTCAGGTGGAGGTGGTGGTTCAACTGGAGGCGGCTCGACTGGTTCCGGCAGCGGTCTTTCTGGGGCGGCTTTTAATGGGACTGGTTCTACTGCGGTGCAATCTTTTACTGGCATAGTGAGTGGTTCTCAGGCTGATTTCATAGCTAAATTAATAATTCAAATTAATCTTTTGAAGGAGCAGTTAGTGAAAGCTTTGGCGAAGCAGATTCAGGCTCCTAAGGTTACTGCGCCTAAAGTGCCAGATACTAAGGCTAAGACCCCGACGGTTCAACAGAGTTTGAGCGGAGCGAGTTATTTAGATAAATTATGCGCTTTTAGATATGGGCAGGTAGGACCTCAGATTTTGTGGTTGCAAAGGGAATTTATTTCTTTGGGATTGCCAATTGATACGGCTGATTCTAATTCTGGCGAGGGAATGTGTTGGTCTGATAAATTTGATCGTTTGGTCAGAAATGTACAATTAGTTAACGGAATTTTGAGTCCAGAGAATCCTGAATTTGGTTGTGTGGGTAGGGTAACTTTGGATTGGCTAAATAATAAAGATAAGAGTTTGAAGTTGTATTACAACCTCGGTCAATCTAAGCCATTAAATAAAGAGCTTTTGACTTTATATCCATGCTCTAAGACTTCTAGGGGAGAAAAATTTGCGCCGAATAATGTTTTAGAGGGTGAGATAATTAAGACTGGTGATTATACGACCAATTCCCCACTTTCTTATTTCGGTAGATTGAATTCGACTATTGTGACGGCGAAAGCGACGGCGTTTGATGATTTAAGTAAATCAATTGAAAGCTGTTTGATTAGGGAGGGTGATGAGGGACCGGTGGTAAAGCAGGTCCAGAAATCTCTAAATGTTTTAGGATTTTTGGTGAGTGCTCAGGCGGGGGCGCCGGGTTCGATTGGTAATGAGACGGAACGATTTGCGGCGGCGACAACAAAGGCCTTGAAGGCTTTTCAGAAGAGTAAGGCGATGCCTCAAATTGGTTGTGTGGACCAACAAACTTTAGATGCTCTACAAAGTGGAAGTAAGGCTCTTTCCAAGAAAACCGAAGCTAAGACGACTGATTTGGCTAATACTAAAAATAATAGTGCTTTGCAGGCGAATGTTCTGAATACTTTGTTGAATAAAAAACCGGTGGTAGCACCTAAGGTTGCGCCGAAGATTGCTCCTAAAAGGTAATGTGTTATTATTTCATTCTTAACTAAGAATATGAAACCAGTTTTAATTTCAGGGATTCAGCCGAGCGGTCGGCTCCATATTGGGAATTATTTGGGGGCGATTAAGAATTTTTTAGAGTTACAAGAAAGCGGCAAGTACGAATGTTTGTTTTTTGTAGCGGATTGGCATTCTTTAACGGAAAATTTTGACCCAAAAGAGAAAAATGAGCAGATCATGGACTTGGCAATTAATTTTATCGCTTTGGGAATTAATCCTAATTTAGCGACTTTGTTTTTGCAGAGTCATGTTTTGGAACATACCGAGTTGATGTGGCTTCTGACCTCGATTACGCCATTTGGAGAGTTGTCTCGCATGACGCAGTTTAAAGATAAGTCGGCGCGGCAGGAGGAAAATGTGAATGTGGGTTTATTTACCTATCCAGTGTTAATGGCGGCGGATATTTTAGTTTATAAAGCGGCGTTTGTGCCGGTGGGCGAGGATCAGTTGCAGCATTTAGAGTTCGCGAGGACATTGGCTCGAAAATTTAATAGTAAGTTTGGTGAGGTGTTAGTGGAGCCAAAGTCTTTAATGACAGCGACGCCGAAGGTGATGGATTTGAAAGAGCCGAAAAAGAAGATGAGTAAGTCGATGCCCGGCGGATGTTTATTTATTGATGACACAGAAGAAGAAATTAGGAAAAAGATAATGTCGGCGACGACTGATTCAGAAACCGTGGTGCGATATGATGATGAAAAAAAACCGGGCTTGGCGAACTTACTTCGGATTTATAATGCTTTGAGTAGTGTGGCGATTGCGGATTTGGAAAATCAATATAAGGATAAAAATTACAGTCATTTCAAAAAAGATTTAGCGGAAGTAGTGGTAAATTATTTTGCCGATTTTCGAGAGAAAAAAATGGTTTGGAAAAAAAGAGAGGAAGAAGTTATGGGGATTTTAAACGAAGGAGCGAGGAAAGCGAAGATAATGGCAGGAAAGAATATTGCGGATATTAGAGGGAAGATGGGACTTGTTTAGGATGAGGGGGTAGTAATTAGTGTGGGTAGTTTGTATTTAGAGCGTTGAGCTTATTAATGAAAAAAGATACTTCATTACTAGGTTATTTTTTATTACTGTCATTCAGAGCCCAATTCCGTTTGATTCCCCAAAGAATCAATTCGGAATTGAGGCGTGGAATCTTCGTCGAGGTGTTTAATAATCTAGATTTTAAGCCTTTATATACGCCTATTTGACTTTTTAGGTGTTTTTATGGTATAATTAAGGTAGAAACTTGAAGGGTGTGAAAGCCCAATTAAATAATTTACTTAACTCGAACTAGTAGCCTACGCTTGAAAAAGCTATGGCTTACCGAAGGGGGTGAATCATGCCAAAAAGGAGAACTGAGAGTCTTGATGAGCGGGCTAATGACATTGCTGTGAGAGCGGCCGATGAAGCTGTTTCCGGCAGGCCGTATGTTTATGGTCTATGGCTCACAATTTGGCGAGAGGTTTACGAAAGGGTTCTCATGGAGTTTTCGTGGATGCCGTGAATCTGATTTCTGGTTTTGCCGCACTGGTGTGTGGTAAACGATTTCTTGTCTCGAGCTTGACGAATGTTGATCATGCTATTGCGAATTTTGGATGACCTGATTGAAGACGGTATGACAACTTTGGCTGCCACTGACACTGGAGTCATTGTGCGTCTGCGTTACACCGAGGCTGGACAACTCATGGAAGTTGAAGCCTACGACCCCAGGTCGGCCGAGTCTCAAGAGATTGAGCTTCCACTTGATGTGGTTGCTGCGATTGAGACTGTTGAGAGGGATCGTCAACCTTGGAGTTGTTCTTTGGTCACCGAGCCTGAGAGTGACGAAGTTGATGAGACCGAATGGGAGCCGGGCAATCCCGAGCAAGGAGATCGGCAAGTGTCAGCACTCGAAAGATTGCGTGAGCGAATTGCCGATCATGAAAATCCGATTAGCCCCATGGAGCTCGTGGCTGCCGCGAAAGCCGGGACGATTCGGATTGTTTGATTCACTTCTGGCTGTGAATAATTAGCCAGAAAGGACGACTGTGAAAGGTCGTCTTTTTTATTTGTATATATTGAATAGATTCCACGGCTAAACTTTATAGTTAATTTATTTTTTTATATCATTGTCATTCAGAGTCCAATTCCGTTCGATTTCTTATTTTTATAAGAATCGATTCGGAATTGAGACGTGGAATCTATTCAGTATTGATAAAAAATAAATTAAATAAAGTTTGCCTCTGAATGACATAATTAAAAATTAAACCTCGCAATGACGGAGGCATTTTGTAAAGTTTTGCGTTATTTTTTTGAGGTATATAATGAAGGCACTATGAAAAGAGTAACTTTATCCGTTATTAAGGCGGATGTGGGGAGTGTGGGCGGGCACACTAAGCCTCACGAAAAGATGTTAAAAGAGGTGCGAGAGATGGTGGCGGAAGCTAAGTTTAACAAGCTTCTGATTGATGCGGATGTGAAATATACGGGCGATGACATCTGCTTAATCATGTCTCATGCTTGGGGGGCGAATGCGCCAATTATTCATAAGTTTGCATGGGATTGTTTTAAAGCGGCGACGCGCGTGGCTGCGGCCGAGGGGTGCTATGGAGCAGGGCAGGATTTATTAGTAGATGCGCCGAGTGGCAATGTGCGGGGAGCGGGGCCTGGGGTAGCGGAGATTGAGTTTGTGTTGGATAAAAATAATAAGGAGCGACCGGTGGAATCATTTTTAGTCTTTGCGGGAGATAAGTGTGGGCCGGGGATGTTTAATTTGCCACTCTATCAAACTTTTTGTGATCCGATGCATGATGGTGGATTGCTTTTGAATCCAAAAATGAATAAGGGGTTTAAATTGTCGGTGATTGATATGGATCACAAAGATCGGGATCATGATCGAATAATTGAATTAGAAGTGCCGGAGAAAACTTGGGATGTGGCGGCGCTTTTGCGAGATATGGATCGTTTTGGAATTGAGGCGGTGTATTCGAGGTATCAACCGAACGAACAGATTGTGGCGGTGTCGGCAATGAGACTGCATAATATTGCTGGGAAATATACAGGGAAGGACGATCCGGTGGCTTTAGTCCGAACACAAGGTATGTTTCCGGCGCCAGAAGAATTAATCGAGCCGTATTTGTTGGGGCATTTTGTAAGTGGGGATGCGCGTGGGAGTCATGTGATGCCGATTATGCCGGTGGCGATTAACACGACGGTGGCTGGGGCATATTGTTTGCCGATCGTGTCTTGTATGGCGTATTCAATGAATGAAGATGGGTATTTTAGTGGTGAGGGGGTGGATATCTTTGGTAATAATGTTTGGGAGGCGACAAGGCAGAAGATTGTGAGAAAGGCCGAAGAGTTTAGGCGACAGGGCTTTTTTGGAGCAACGATGGCGGGGAATGCGGAGCTTGCGTATACCGGAATTGTGGAAGCGTTGAATAAATTAGATCATGGGTTTGTTTTGAGGAGGGGGAGTAGTTATAAAGAAGAAACTGGGAAGTAGAGTAGTAAAAAATTCACCCCATTAGATATAAATTATTTAGTTGGGTTAGTGGAAGTGTTAGGAGTAGAATTAATATTCATGTTATTAAGTCGATTAAAGATTATCTAACGGGGTAAATGAATAAAGAAATTTATCAGGGTGGGGGAGATTATTTAAGTAGTGTTTTTAATAAAATTGATCGAGCGGCCGAGATTCTTAAGTTAGAGCCTTGGATTGTGAAAGAGTTGAAAACTTTTTCTCGAGTACTCGAAATGCGAGTGAGGGTGGGTAAGGAGCATTTCACGGCTTTTAGAGTGAGACATGTTAATCCATATCCGACGGGGCACAGGCCATATAAGGGTGGAATTAGATTTGATGAGTTAACTGGCGGAGATTTGCAGACGATTAAGGCATTGGCGGCCGAGATGACTTTGAAGTGTGCGGTGGTGGGGCCAGATGCGGTGAGGAGGTTGCCTTTTGGTGGGGCAAAAGGCGGAATTGGGATTAATCCGAAGAATTATTCTAGAGAACAAATTAGAGATATTGTAGAAACTTTCGTAGATGAGATTGGACACGATATTGGGCCGACGGTAGATGTGCCGGCCCCTGATTATGGGACGAATGATGAGATTATGAGAATGATTGCAACTCGTTATGCTAAGTTTAACGCGATGCCTGGAGCGGGAGCGGTCGTGACTGGAAAGCCTTTAAGTAAGGGTGGAGGAGGCTGTCCGGGGAGGCGGCAGGCGACTGGGCTTGGGATGCTTTATGTTTACGAGGCTTTAAAGGAATTGAAGGTTTTGCCAAGTGATATTTTTGTGGTGGATAAGCCAAGAGTGGTTATTCATGGCTTTGGAAATGTGGGTTTGAATTTTGGAAAATACGCTGAAAGATTTGGTTTGAAAGTGGTGGCTGTGTGTGAGGCGAATGGTTGTTTGTATAATTCAAACGGGATTGATATGGCGGCCTTGGTAAAGTATGTGGAAGATTATAAAAGCGTTTATGGTTTTCCTGGAGCGGAGTTAAAAGATTTCTATGAGATTTTGGCGTTACCACATGAGATTGATGCGCCGTGTGCTAAAGAAAATACGATAGATAAAAAGTGGGCAGAAATAACGACGGCGAAATTAATGATTGAGGGGGCGAATGGCCCGGTAACTGCGGAGGCGGAAGAGGTGATTACTAGGAGGAATATTATGGTGGTGCCGGACTTACTTGCTAATGCTGGTGGTGTGACCGTGTCTTATTTTGAATGGCAGCAGGATATTGAGGGTGGGCAGTTTTCTGAGGAAGATGTGTTTAAAAAATTAGAGCAATATATGCGAGTGGGGGCGAAGGGGGTGAGTGAAACGGCGGCAAAGTTTCAGGTAGATTTGAGGATGGGGGCGTATTTGTGGAGTATTGAATATTTGGCGGAAGCTCTTAAGGCTAAACATGGTTGGTGATAAAAACTTAATACCTTGAGCGATCCCTTCGTTACTTATTCGGCTTCCTCGGTTGCAGTACTACTCGTACAGCTCCCGAGAGACCTCATGAGCGCCTCGGACTCATCTCAAATTATTAAGTTTTATAGATTAATATTTTTTATTACTGTCATTCAGAGCCCAACTTTGTTTAATTTTTGAATAAAAAATTAACTACAGAGTTGAGGTGTGGAATCTACTTGTAGTGAGCTTGTCGAATCTATTCAATATTTAAAAATAAAAAGCCTCGCAATTTGCGAGGCTTTGGTGTGTTTTAGCAGGTTTCTTTGTGGTAGATGACTTGGATTTCGCTGCGGCGAACTTTGCCTTTGCCGTGTGTTTTGTCGTAGTCGTCGAAGGCTTTGCGCTTGTAGTAGGCTGCCACACCGAGAATGATTAAAACTGCAATTGCCCAAGGTAGTAGATCATCACTATTAAATTTTGGTTTAGCCATAATCAGCGTCTCCAGAAATAAGGAGTTTGA
>JAHFLM010000044.1:0-3641 GCA_023244865.1 Candidatus Harrisonbacteria bacterium
TTTTTCTCATATAATCCACGGCATAATCTTCTACGTGCTCCTCTCTCTCGTAGCTAGAAAACTCCCTCTAAAATACCGTTTCGTCGGAGCCCTCCTTATAGAGGCTCTTTGGGAAATTCTCGAAAACTCCCCTCTTATTATTAACCGTTATCGCGAAGCTACGATCGCCTTAGGCTACGTTGGCGACAGCATTCTTAATTCTATTTGCGATATAGGAATGGTGATTATTGGTTTTATTATCGCAAAATCTTATAAAGCTTGGGTGAGTATTATGTTAATTATTGTTCTAGAAATCGGCTGTCTTTTTTGGGTAAGGGACAATCTAACCCTAAATGTAATCATGCTCGTCCACCCAATAGAAGCTATCAAAATTTGGCAGTCCGAAGGTAGGTAAATTTAAATTAGTTAGTTTTAGGTTTTAATCCTAAATACTTATAACCCTCTTCACTCACCACCCTCCCCGCACTCGTCCGCTGTAAAAATCCTAAACTAATTAAATAAGGCTCGTAAATATCTTCTAAATTATGAGGGTCGTCATTTAGGGCGGCAGCAAGAGAATTTACGCCCACAGGTCCGCCATCAAATTTATCGACAATTAACTGCAACATCCTTCGATCCATCGCCTCCAAACCCAATTCATCGATCTCAAGCATTTTCAAAGTCGCCCTTGCTACAACCGAATCAATCTCATTCTTATCATTCACTTCGGCGTAATCACGCGCTCTTTTAATCAGCCTATTTGCCACACGCGGCGTAAAACGTGCCGCCGTCGCCAAAACATCCGCCGCCTCAGGCGTAATTTTCAAACTTAAAAGCTTCGCCGAACGAGCAATGATCTCATTAATATTACTCAAATCATAATAATCAAGCTTAAAACTCGCTCCAAAACGCGAACGAAGTGGCGCCGAAAGCAAGTGGGGCTTAGTCGTCGCCGCTATTATTGTAAATGCTGGCAAGTCTAAAGACACCGTCCTCGCTCCTGGCCCCTTACCAATTACTAAATGTAATTTACGACTCTCCATTGCTGGATAAAGCACTTCCTCAATCGTTTTATTAATCCGATGTGCCTCGTCGATAAAAAGCACTTCCTTTTCTTCTAAGTTACTTAAAACCGCCGCCAAATCCCCCATTTTTTCAAGCGCCGGGCCAGTTGTCACCTTAATCGAACACCCTAAATCTTTTGCCACTAAATAAGCCAAAGTTGTCTTCCCTAAACCCGCCTGACCATAAAAAAGCAGGTGATCACAGGCCTCATTTCGCTTCTTTGCGGCCTCCAAAATCACCCTTAAATTCTCTTTAATCTTATTCTGGCCAATATACTCCTCAAATGTCTCTGGCCGAAGCATTCCATCAATCGTTAAAAAATCCATAAAATAGCTAGATAGTTATTCACTTTTCTGTTGTTGACAAATCATATTTCGTATGCTATACTTCCCCGAGTTACTCTAGATCTGCACTTAGTAGATCTTTAATAAAAAGCATTGATCTGTGGGCAGGAATTTTTTTTAGATCACGGACGATCTGGTTCACTCTGGGTCTATCCTCGAAAGAATTCTAACTCTTTTATCCTACTAAAAGACTATTTTCTACCCTCCTCTATTATTTCTGGGGGGTGCGCCCACAGATCAATGCTTTTTATTTTACAAACTTAAAATTTAGAACGAATCTTTCGTTTCTAAATATTAAGTTCATTTTTTTAATGTACCCGTAGCATTCTCTACCTCTTCTAAAGTAGTAATCCCTTTCAAAACCTTAATCACCCCATCCTCCTGCATCGTCACCATTCCCAATCTTCTAGCTGCTTCAAATAAATTCGATTCCGGCACCTCTAGTTCAATCAACTGCACTATTTCCTTTTCTAATAAAAACAACTCGACTAATGCCACACGCCCCCTATAACCTTTAAAATCACATTCCGCACACCCCTTAGCATGATATATTTTATCATAGGTCACCCCCCCTCGATTAACTCTTGACGGTAACCTATCTACGATTTCTTTTAACCGTAGCGCCATCTCCCCACCTCTTATATCAACCACTTCTTTACATCTTTCGCACAACTTCTTCACAAGTCTCTGTCCAATGACTAAATTTAAAGCAGGCCCAATTGAAAGCGACTTCACTTTCAAATTAGTTAAGCGAGCAATCGCGCTCACCGCCGCATTCGCATGTACGGTCGAAAAAACCAAATGCCCGGTCAAAGCCGCCTGCAAAGCAATGTTCGCCGTTTCTTCATCGCGCACTTCACCTACTAAAATAACATCTGGATCCTGTCTCAAAATCGATCGCAATCCATTAGCAAAAGTGTAGCCACTCGCATCATCCACTTGAGTTTGTTCAATCCCAGCCAGTCGATATTCCACCGGGTCTTCAATAGTTATAATTTTAACCTCGGAAGAATTTTTCCTTTTTAAACATGCGTAAAGCGTAGTAGTTTTACCAGAACCAGTCGGACCAGTATTTAAAATCAGACCGTAAGGCTTTTTTAATTCTTGATCTACTATCTCTAAATCGTCCTCTCTGAAACCTAAATTTAAAAGATCTAAGTCCACCACTTTCGGATCAAGTAATCGAATTACCACTGTCTCTCCAAACGAGGTCGGCGAAATCGCTACACGCAACTCCACATCCCTATCCCCCATTCCCACAGAAAACCTTCCGTCTTGAGCGCGGGATCCTAAATCCAATTTCACTCCGGCTAATAATTTAACCCTCGTTAAAAAAGCTCGGTAATGATCTAATGGGTAATTACTCCATAAATCAAACAAGTCGCCATCCAATCTATATCTTACCCTTACGCTTTTTTCATAAGGTTCTAAATGGATATCCGAAACATCATTTGCCAACGCTCCCGCCATTAATAATTCCAAAAAATCAGCCACAGTTTGATCATCAAAACTAAACTTCTCCATTTCCTGCTTCACTAAAGTCACCCCTTTCAATTTATGAGCCAGCTCTAAAATAGTTTCTTTTTTAACATCAATCCTCCCGGTGATTTTCTTATCTAATTCTTTTATCTTGTCGTAATCATTTAAGAGCTTTTCAAACCCACTTTTTGAAATCTGAAAAAAGGTTAACTTAAAGCCTAATGATTCTAGCTTTTTAATTAAGGTTTGCGTCTCTAATTTTTTCTTATTTCTAAGCACAAGAGCCACATCCTGATCCTTCTGAGTCACCACCGCCGCCTCGGCCAAAATTGCCTCTTCCTTAGAAAGTAATTTTAAAGCCCCCAAAGACACGGGGAAATTCTCTAAATTTAAATACTGAATCCCCGCAGCTTCAGCTTCTCGTTTCGCCTCCCTCTCCTCAGAATCCTTCCGAATCTTAATAAGTTGTTCCTCAATCCCACTCGTCATTTATTTATCATAATTTTAGCACGCCACTCCCGAAAAGCCTTGACGGTTCAAGTGATACTCTCTAATTTTATGATTATGGCTGGACATTCTAAATGGAAACAAATTAAAGACAAAAAAGGAGTTACAGACAAGAAAAGAAGTCAGGTTTTTTCTAAAATTTTAGCTGCTGTTAGCTGGAGCGCTAAGACCGATCCCAATCCAAGCACCAACCTTCGTCTCAAAGGCTTAATTTCCAAAGCTAAAGAATTAAAAGTTCCTCAAGATAATATCGAAAGGGCAATTAAA
>JAHFLM010000044.1:3651-7303 GCA_023244865.1 Candidatus Harrisonbacteria bacterium
GTAAGATTTTAGAAGAAATGCTTTTTGAAGCCTACGGCCCAGGTGGGTCAGCCTTCATTATTAAAGCAATTACAGATAGTAAAAATAGAACTACTAACGAAATTCGAGCCATTCTTAAAGAATTTGATAGCGCAATCGCCGAATCTGGCTCGGTTCAATGGGCTTTTAACAACGACACTCCTAAATTTCCTCTAAAATTAGAAGATGACGATCTAGAAAAGGCCTTAAATATGATTTCCGACCTCGACGATCAAGAAGATGTCCAAAAAGTTACAACGAACATCGAAAAAATCGACGAAATAATGAACGAAGAATAAATATGAGAATCTTAGGAATTGACCCCGGCAGCTCTCGAATAGGTTATGGTCTAATTATTAAAGAAAAAGGTAAAGAAACCTTAGAAAAATATGGTTTAATCGAAATTAAAACCCCAGATAAAAATCAAAAACTCTTTGATCTTTATCATGCCTATCATAAACTCCTTAAAGAGGTTAAACCTGATCGAGTCGGTGTAGAAAACCTCTATTTCTATAAAAATACTAAAACTATGCTAGAAGTTGCTCAAGCAAGAGGTGTTATTATTCTAACCACTCTTTTAGAAAACCTCCCTGTTTTTGAGCTTAATCCTAAAGAAGTAAAACTAAGCGTTACTGGCTACGGTTTATCAGATAAAAAAGCCGTTGAAAAAATGGTAAAGAAAATCCTTAAACTCCCTGATTTAAAGGCGATAGACGACACTATGGACGCAATCGCCATCGCCATTACCTTGTCAGTATTGATCCCGTTAGATAAATATCAAACTTCTAAAATTAATCGTTCTAAATAATTACTTCATGTGACTAAATTAATCCTTTTAATCTTTGGTATATCTAATGGGATTGACACATTAATTTCCCAAGTTATACTCTATTCAATTGTATAAAAGGTCACCACTAGAAGAGATAAATAATATGGATTTATTAAATTATTCCGCAGAATTAGAAGAGGAAGATGATGATATCGACGAAGAGTTTGACGATGAAGATTTAGAACTCGACGACGAAGGGAGCGAAGAAGAACTCGCGGGAGATTTTGATGAAGAAGAGGAAGACGAAGAAGAATCCTTTTAACTTGTAATAAGTTAGTAAATAAAACCACACACTTTTTAGGTGTGTGGTTTTATAAACCAAGCGTCTTCAGTCTAAATATTGACTTAAAAAAATAAAAGTTTTATTTATATAGGACTTAAGTTATGATTATAAATAACCATAAATGGTTTAATATGTTAAAAAAGACAAGAAAAAACACGCTTTTACTAATTTTATTAGGCCTTATTTTAGTAGCTTTAGCCGTTATTACTTACGCTTTTGCAATCTCTAGAAAACTTCCAGATCCGGCCTTATTTAACGAACGACAAGTTAGTCAGTCTACTAAGATTTTCGATCGTACAGGTAAAGTTCTCCTTTATGAAGTCCATGGCGAAGAAAAACGTACTGTCGTCCCCTTCACTGAAATCTCGGATAATATTAAAAAAGCCACCCTCGCCGCCGAAGATGTAAATTTCTACAACCACGCTGCCTTTGATTGGAAATCCATCGGCCGCGCGATTTTAGTTAATCTTATAAAAATGAAAATCGCCCAAGGCGGTTCCACTATCACTCAACAATTAGCTAAAAACAGCTTCTTAACTACTGAAAAAACCGCAACACGTAAAATCAAAGAATTAATTTTATCCATCGAATTAGAAAGAAAGTATACTAAAGATGAAATTTTAAACCTCTATCTTAATCAGATCCCTTATGGTTCTAACGCTTATGGAATAGAAGCGGCTAGTCAAACCTTCTTTAATAAACACGCTTCTGAGCTTTCTATTAACGAAGCTGCTACTTTGGCCGCTATGCCAAAAGCTCCGTCCTACTATTCGCCTTACGGTTCGAATTCAGAAGCTTTAATTAATCGTAAGAATCTTGTCTTAAAACAAATGTTTGATGCTGGATTTATTACAGAAACTGAAAAAAATGATAGTGAAAAAGAAAAGTTAATTTACGCGCCTAGCACTACTAATATTAAAGCTCCTTATTTTGTGATTATGGTCCAAGATTATCTTATTAGAAAATATGGTGAAGATTTTATTAGAAATAAAGGCTTAAAAGTTAAAACTACTCTAGATTGGAGTTTACAACAGATCGCCGAAAAAGCTGTTTTTGATGGTGCTACTCGTAACGAAAGCTTATATAATGGTAAAAATGCAGCTCTAGTTTCGCAAGATACTACTACCGGACAAATTTTAGCCTTGGTAGGTGGTAAGGATTATTTTGATATTAATAATGATGGTAATTTTAATGTTGCCACTCAAGGTTTAAGACAGCCAGGTTCTTCTATAAAACCTTTAGCTTATATCACTGCTTTTACTAAAGGTTATACTCCTGACACGGTCGTTTTTGACACTGAAACAGATTTTGATACGACTGGTGAAAATCCTTACATTCCTCAAAATTTTGATAATAAATTCCGTGGCCCGGTTAATTTAAGGCAGGCTCTCGCTCAATCTATTAACGTTCCTGCCGTAAAAGTCCTTTATTTAGCTGGGATTGATAATACTTTAAAAGTTGCTGAAAGTTTTGGAATTACAACCCTTAAGGATCGTACTCGATATGGGCTTTCTTTAGCCCTAGGAGGCGGTGAAATTAAACTTTATGATTTAGTTGGAGCTTATAGTGTCTTCTCTCAAGATGGTGTTAAACATAAACAGAATATTATTTTAAAAATCGAAGACTTAGATGGAAATACCCTCGAAGAATACCAAGATGAAGCTACTCCGGTTATCGATGAGCAATATCCTCGATTAATTAATGATATTCTTTCTGATGTTAATGTTAGACGAAGTTTATACGACACAAGCCTTAATCTCACTATATTTCCTGGTTGGGATGTCGCATTAAAAACTGGTACTACTAACGAATATCGTGATGCTTGGACTCTTGGTTATTCACCTACTTTAGTCACCGGTGTTTGGGCTGGTAATAATGATAATACTTCTATGCAGAAAAAAGGTAGTTCTATTTTAGCCGCTCTCCCAATTTGGAGCGCTTTCATGAAAGAAGCTCTAAAAAACCAACCTCAAGTTAAATTTATTAAACCAACTCCAATTGATACCGAAAAATCTATCTTAAGAGGTGATTATTTAATTAATAATGAAATTCACGATATTTTATATTATATTGATAAAAATAACCCTACTGGAGTAGAACCAACCAATCCTAAATTAGATTCTCAATTTGAAGGTTGGGAAAAAGGTGTTCTGAGTTGGTTAGAAAAGAATCCTGAAAAAGCTCTATCTATTTATAAAGAAAAGAATCAAAATAATATAATCAATATTATCTCTCCTAAAAATGGTGAATATATTTCTTCTTTATTTAATCTAAAATTCTCAATTATTAATAATTCCCCTATTTCCAAGCTAGAAATATCCTTAAATAATCAGATTTTTTCCACTCAAATTAATTTAGGTAATAGTTTTAATTACGATCAAATGATCAATTTACCCCAAATCAATCTCCAAAATACCTTAAAAATCAGCTTAACTGACTCAAATAATCAAATAATAAATAAAGAAATTATTCTTTATTCTAATTAACTCCTTACTGGCATTAAAATATAAAAACAAGAAGCA
>JAHFLM010000084.1 GCA_023244865.1 Candidatus Harrisonbacteria bacterium
AATTTGCAGTTAGAATTGGCGACAAGGAAGTCGAGGCGCTACTTTCCGGAGGACCAAGTCTAGATCTTAAAATGCTTACTAAAAATAATGATCTCAAAGAACGTGATACGATTTTCTTAGCTACTAAGGGTTTGCCATATGGCATGAAGCTTGGAGTTCTGCGCTTGGGCGAATCTGGGCGAGGCACTTCGGTTTATGAGTCGGCCTCCCTCGAAGTTTCCTACGATTTATCCGAATTGAGCGAAGTATGGTTGCACCAATAATTTTAATTTTTTTTTCCAATCTGATTCAGGCCTCAGTTTTTGTTAACTACTGGAGCTTTAAGCCAAATCTAATGTTCGTTTCACTTCTCACTCTCACTTTTTTTGAACGTGATGCTAAAAGATTTTGTCTCCTCGTCTTGTTAGCCGCCCTTTTGTTAAAATTCCCCAATGCTTTTGCTAGTTGGAGTTATATCACCACCCTAGCTCTACCCATCTTTTTTTTCTATCTCCGAAAGTTGTTCCCACTGAATCTCTACTTTAGTTTGGCTTCAGGTATTATTTTGGGCACCGCTTTAATCAATCTCGGTCTTACCCCCGAAATTTTATATAATCTCCCCATTGGCTTTTTAGTTTTTTTGTACTTAAATTGGAGCTATGAACAAGTCCTCGCTTGATCTCGAAGAGGCTTTTTTAGAAGAGGCAGCTCCTGGCGAAAGAAGCTTGGAATTAGCTCTCGATTTCCGCGCCTTCGTTTTTGTCGGTATTTTAGCCGGCCTTTCCTTGGCGCTTATTATTAGCCGTTTAATTTATCTTAATTATTGGGAAGGCGATTATTATGGAGCTCGTAGTAAAAATAATTCTAATAAAGAAATCGTCGTCCGCGGTGAGCGAGGTATCATCAAAGATCGCTACGGTAAGCCGCTGGTAAAAAATATTCCTTCTTGGAGTATTTATATCAACACCTCAGATTTTTTTAAAACCCCTAAAGATTTCAAAGCTAAGGTGGCTCGGCTGGCTGATCTAACTAACTTGAAAGAAGAGGAATTGACGGCTAAATTAAAATCTACTGATATTTTAAAAATTCCCAGTCTGCTTTTGGCTAAAGATGTTACTTCAGAGGTCGCTATCAATTTAAGAGCTGAAAATATTATCGGCGTTGAAGTGAAGGATGATTATAAAAGAGATTATTTAGATCCAAGAATTTTTTCGCATCTCTTGGGTTACACCGGTGTCTCCGCAACTAACGAAGATGTGACTGGCTTAGCCGGCCTCGAGGCCTATTATGATAAGCAACTAAAAGGCAAAGACGGTTTGTTTACGGTTTTCCGTGATGCTAAAGGTAATGTTTTAGATGAAAAATTAATCGAAGATCAGGCACCAGGTTCGGATTTAAATCTAACGATCGATGCTGAATTTCAAAGATATTTTTATAAGCGTTTTGAAGAGGGACTTAAAAGTCTGGATCGTCATTCTGGCGTCGGCATCGCCATTAATCCACAAACCGGTGAAATTTTAGCTCTCTTTAGCTATCCCGGCTTCGATAACAACACTCCGGCCAAAGCTCTAAAGGAAGACCATAAGCCACTTTATAATCGAGCTATCTCAGGTGTTTATAGCCCGGGCTCAACTTTCAAGCCTTTTGTTGCGACCGGTGCTTTGAAAGAAGGGGTTGTGAAGCCAACCGATGAATTTCTTTCCAAAGGTTATATCGAAATTCCCAATCCGTATTTTCCAGATAAGCCGAGTCGTTTTCTCGACTGGCGCCCTCAAGGTTACGTCAATGTTTTTTCCGCCCTTGCTAAATCCAGCAACGTTTATTTTTATATTGTTGGCGGGGGCTTTAAAGATATTGTGGGGCTTGGCGTTGATCGTATTCATAAGTATTGGGATTTTTTCAAACTTGGTGAGAAAACCGGGATCGATCTTCCGAGCGAAAACGTCGGCTTCTTTTGGACTCCCGCCGAAAAAGAAAAAAAGACCGGTGTGCCGTGGCGCGTGGGCAACACTTATAATGTTTCGATCGGCCAAGGTGATTTGGCGATGACCCCGATCAGACTGATTACCAGTAATGCCGCCATCGCGAACGGCGGTAAGATGTATCAACCCTTCATCGGTAAAAGTTTGACCGGCGACCGCGGCAACAAGGTGGTTTTAAACAAACCCACTCTCGTGAAAGATTTTACCGATTACTTACCTATTCTAACCG
>JAHFLM010000045.1 GCA_023244865.1 Candidatus Harrisonbacteria bacterium
AATTTATTTTTTTTATTATTGTCATTCAGAGTCCAATTCCGTTCGATTTCTTATTTTTATAAGAATCGATTCGGAATTGAGACGTGGAATCTATTCAATATGGATAAAAAATAAATCAAATAAAGTTTGCCTCTGAATGACAGGGGCGACGAATTTAAGATTAACTAAGCGATTCCAACAACCCACTCAAGTCTTCTGGCAACGGAGCTTCGAATTTGAGACGAGAGCCGGCTTGATCGGTAAATTCTAAGCTAGAAGCGTGGAGAAATTGGCGAGGGAATTTTATGCTTGGCTTCTTTTTACCATAGAGAGAATCGCCTACTATCGGGCAATTGATGGCGGCGAGATGGACACGGATTTGATGGGTGCGGCCTGTTTCTGGAATAACTTCTATGAGGGCGAATTTTGGGTCAGATGCCGTCGCATTAACTCCGGCATGACAAAGAGAAAAGGTTTTTAAAACGTTATAGTTGGTCTTGGCGGACTTAACCATTTTTACATTACCATGCGTGGTGTGGACGGTGCGTTTGACCGTGCCACTTTTTAAGCCAATTGGTAAATCGATAAAGCCTGAAAAATCTTTAGGTAGGCCTTCGGTTAAGGCTAAATAGATTTTAGTAAAATGATGCTCTTTAAAAAGATTTTTGTAATAATCAAAACTCACCTGATTTTTAGTAACCAAAAGAATACCGGAAGTTTCTTTATCTAGGCGATGGACTAAGCCGGGGCGAAAGTTAGGTTCGTCCCCCACCCCCTTAATTTCTGGATAATTTTCTAAGAGCCAATCAACAAGTGATGGTTCTTTGTGAGCCTCATCGCTGTGAACTAAAAGGCCGGCTGGTTTATTTAAAATTAAAAAATCTTTGGTTTCGTAGATGAGATGAGGGGTCATTGGTGCGCTCACGAAGGATTGAACTTCGGACCCTTTGCGTGTCATGCAAATGCTCTACCACTGAGCTATGAGCGCAGAATCGTTCCATTATTATGCCCTGAAATAACCCTAAAAAGCAAGGCACGCACCTTGTTTTTTTTTGGTTTTTCATTATAATTTCTGTGGGTGCGTCGCATAGCGGCAATTGCATGTGGCTGTAGACCACACGACTTTACGTCTCCGGGGGTTCGAGTCCCTCCGCACCCACAGATAATAAAATACTCCTCAAACCGTCATCCCGGAGTACTCAGGAGTTTATCCTGTGGGAGGATCTCATTAATCTTAAATATTATAATAGTTTTTAATGTACTGGATCCCGCATCATTTCCGATTGAGTACAATCGGGTGCGGGATGACAAGGTGGGTAATAAAAAAATCCCCGACCGTGAAGCGATCGAGGATTTGAGAAACTGACAAACGAAACGAGAAAGCTCACTCTTTGCGAAGACGATCGTGACCGTCGAGCTTGGGGTGAGTTTTTATGACCTGCACCTTGCCAGACTTGCTGCCGACCGTGAAGAGTTCACCGTCGGGTGAGAAGGCTGAAGCAGTTGCCTCATCACCTTTCTCAAAACTAGTCCACAGAGCGAGATTACCGCTCTCGTTGTAAACTCTGGCTTGGCAGCCAATTAGGAAGCTAACGAACCCGTCTTTTGCCACAAAGTGATGTGGCAACTGACCGTTAGATTTCTCCTGATCGCCGTTTTTGGATTTGAGCTGCTGGTCTTTCAACAATAAACTAAAATCCAAACACCTTTGCCCTGAGTTAATAACTAGTTTTGCCTCACTGTAAGAATCAACAAGCTTGAGATCGCTCTCAAACCTCTTGGACTTACAGTTCTTAAACACGGCAACGAGCGAGCCGCCGTCTTCCCAGAACAACTGGTTGGGCTGAGGGCCGCCGAAGTATTCGGAAGCGGTACATTGCTGCACCCTTCCTTTTTCGTCGTGGTCGAACACTAAGATGCGGGATTGCAGCTTCTCGAGAATCGAAACCGCGAGGCGGCCGTCATCTGAAAGAGCGATGGCTGACAATGGAGCGAATTCGAAACTTTTGATCGACCACAGAAGCGGCTGAGCATTAGTGTCGAAAATCTCGTACATGCCAGAAGCGCCTTCGACGTTAATCTTCGTGATCCCGATCACTCGGGGCACGATCCCTTGGTAACTCGTAGTGAGAGCGACGACCTTGCGGCTGTCGCCCAACACTTGGCGAGTTTGTCCATCACTCACGTCATAAGACTCGAGGCCTTCGTTCCGACCGATCAGGAGATCGTTTTTGGAAGCGAAGGCGAGAGCGGTGACGCTGTTGGGTTCTGGTTCTTCACCCCTACACATTTGGGAGAAGAAAGCGAAACCAAGGAAGAAGGCGATGATCGCCCAGAGAGGCCAACTAGATCGCAAACCTTGCAAAAATTCGGCGTAAAGCTTTCGCATGACAGGATTCCTTGAGCTGGGGAGTTTTCAAGACTCCGACAATTTTCAGAAATGGGAGATGGAGTCCATGACTTCATAAATCCCGACGATGACTGCAAGTGCTGCAAGCCATTGGATAGCCTGAGGCACTAGGGCGTAAGCCACGAAAAACCAGAAGCGAGACACTTTGTAGCGACTCATTTTGTCCTCTCTCTAGTTTCACTCACGGTGGACTCACGATCTTTGAGATCCATGAGTTCCATAACACCGATGAGTAATGCACTTCCTAAAAACAGAAGGCTGAGACTTGGAAGTAAGCCGCAACCACACACCACGTAAATCAGATACTTCATCATTTGATAGTCTCCCAGTTTTTGGGTCGCGTAGTCATGACCTCATGGTGAGATCGACTACTAGAAATGGGTTTACCGATTTGGCTAATGCTCCAGAAGAAGCCAGCCATCATTAAGACGATTCCCAGTGACACGAGTAACTCAAACCAATCAGCTGACTGACGATTTACACGACTCATACGATTCCTTTCGTTTGTTTTTGAATCAAAGGACGGAAAGGTCTAAGTGACCTTTATGCCTAGATTATATCATATAATATATGGTTTTGTCAATCCTATTGGATAGCCGTGCATCCAACAGGATAAATAGATAAAAGGCCTTAAAAGCTGGGTTTTTAATTAACATTGACTTTATAGGCTTTTTTGTGGTATAATTAAGGTAGAACACAAACAGGCCGCGTGTGCCTGAAAAAGTGAGTTTCTGAAGTATCTCAAGACTAGGGAGTGATGATGAAGACTTCTTTCTTGCTACCTGCAATCGGATCGTTTCTGGGAACAATTCTTGCAATTCTGATCTTTGGCCAACAATGTCAAGAACCCCAAAGCCAGAACAAGAAACCAGAGAAAACCTACTCGGTACTTCAGATCAGCAATGAAAGGCTGGTTTTGGGATGGGGCGAACGGCAGACTGAACGCTACTATGATTTAGTTGTTGCTGAAAAAACAGACGATGAGACAGAAAATGGCTACGGCGGAATTCGTAGAAAAGTGAAAGTTAGGTGGCCCAATAAACCAGAGAAGATACCAAACGAGATTCGGCTAATTGAAGAGATCCGAGCTGAGGTCGTCGACTGAAAAAAGTTGCCTCAAATCTTAAGCCCCGGTGAAATACCCGGGGCTTTTTGTTTTTAAATATTGAATAGATTCCACGTCTCAATTCCGAATCGATTCTTATAAAAATAAGAAATCGAACGGAATTGGACTCTGAATGACAGTTTAAAAAAACCAGTCACATTGCGTGGCTGGTTTTAGATTACTGGGAGCTCGTAGAGAAGATGATAGGCATGGTCCATTCGGAAACATATGGGACGATCACCATTGGGACAGTCGTGAGGAATATTACAAAGAATACAATGGCCACCATCCAAAATAATCATTCCATCACAATTATGGCAGCGAATTATTAATTTTTGCTTGGCTTCGTGGGGACAATGGCCCTCACAGGGAAAGGGTCCGTCAGTTTGCCAAAAAAGTCTACAGGTCTTGTCCGGACAAAGGATATAGGTAACTCTAGACTTCAACTCACTCACTTTCATGATAGATCTCCTAAAAAGAGCTGGCTTAGTTTAGCTCCTTAGGAGAGACTGGTAAATGGGGGTAATTTTGTTATGATAAAGCGCTACAAAATGGAATTGGGTTTTTGGGGAAAATTAAAAAGGCCAATTATGGCCATGGCGCCGATGGCGAATGTGACGGATGCGGCTTTTCGGCTGCTCTTTTTGAAGTACGGAAAACCGGATGTTTTTTGGACGGAATTTGTGTCGGTGGAAGGGTTGCTTTCGGCGGGGCGGGAAGAATTACTCATGGACTTCTGGCACTCCCCGCTTGAGAAACCGATAGTCGCCCAGATCTTCGGCTCGAAGCCCGAACAGTTCGAGAAGGGGGCTTTAATGGCTAAAGAACTCGGATTTGATGGTATTGATATTAATATGGGTTGCCCGGATAAAAGTATTGAGAAAAGTGGTGCGGGGGCTAACCTAATAAAAAATCCGAAGCTCGCGAGAGAGATAATTGCGGCGTGTAAAAAAGCGGGCTTGCCGGTGTCGGTGAAAACGAGAATCGGGTATCATCAGAATGAAATTGAAACTTGGCTGTCGGAAATTTTAGCAGAAGGGGTGGCGGCATTAACCGTTCACTTACGAACGAGAGACGAGATGTCGGACGTGCCGGCGCACTGGGAACTCGCGCCACAGATTGTCGAGATAAGAAATAAATATTCACCCGAAACAATTCTTTTGGGTAATGGCGATGTGAATAGCTTGGACGAGGCTCATGAGAAAATAAAAGCGAGTGGCTTTGACGGGGTGATGATTGGGCGAGGAATGTTTGGTAATCCGGGATTTTTTACGGGCAAAACGCCTGATGTTGTGCAGAAACTCGATTGGGCGATTGAGCACAGTGAATTATTTGAAAAAACTTATAAGAGCAACCTAAGTAGAGAGGCTGGCTCGCTCAAAGGATTTGATATTATGAAAAAACATTTTAAGGCTTATATTGCCGGGTTTTTAGGCGCGAAAGAATTGCGAGCAAAGTTAATGGAAACGGAAAGTGCGGGTGAGGTAAGAAAAATTATTGAAGATTTTAAAAAAGGATTATAATTAATAGATGGCAGCTATCACTGGTAGTGATTGGTCTATTTGGACAAACTTGGCTTTTTTAATACCAATTTATATAGCGGTTGAAAATCGCTTGTGGATGCATGCGATTTTTATTTGCATGACAACAGCGCTTTCTTTTGCTTATCATTTAAGTGGTGGAAAGGCGTTTGCAACTGATGATCAAATGACTGCATTAGCTCTGATAGCAGTAAATGCTGTTTTAGTATTAGTGGGTATAACCCAAAGGGGGTATCATAATCAATGGTTGGCCATAGCAGTGGGCACTGCATGTATTGGCTTGTTACTTTTTTATATAGAAAATAGGTGGCCCAATACTCACGGTTTGTGGCACATTATTTCAGCTGCAATTACCGTGTTCTGTCAGCTTTTCTTTTTGAGTGCTTAGGGAAAATATTTAAAAAACAATAATGAACTGGATCCCGGATAATTGAGTACAATTTCCGGGATGACAAAGGTGGGGGTTATTTACCCAAGGCTCTTTTGGCTAAGATTTCGGCGATTCTTCTTTGGAGTTCGGCGATGACTTTCTTTAGCTCTGTGATTTGAATTCTTAACGCTTCGGCTTTGCTCAGTGCGAGTGCCTCGTCGGCGGCGCTAACAACTGGAGATGCAACTACAACGACTGCTGGGGCTGTAACTGTAGTAATAACAGGAGTGGGGGTCACTATAACTGGCTTGGGAACAAATTTACTAGGAATAATAGACGCTAAATTTTCATATTGAGGGATGGTGCCAGTAAAACTACTTCTTATAGGCGCTATCTCTAAAAATGTTAGCGCATTGGCTGGATTAAGATTATCAAATTTTAAATAAATAGAACCATTAGCAGGCATACGACGATCGATGTTGCCACAAGAAATTAATTCTTTAGTTTCGGCATTAGTGGTTTTAAACTGTGGCAAACAAGTCTCTGAGGCTAGACTATAATTCCTGAAAATTAAATTAACTTCGTCAGCGTCTTTGGTCATCCATGAGACTAAGGTGGAGCCGCCGAAAGTATTACTTTCTTCGCTTGTAAAATAACTTAGCCAAGGAATGCGATCGTATACGCTGCTATGCACAGAATTAAACCGAATAACTAAGGCATCTGATTGGCCGACAATAGTACCGTCATTTCTTTTGAGAGTTAAAAAGAAATTTACTAAAAGTGGATCTTTGAGATCGGATAGATTCAAGGGGAAAATATTAACACTCCCCTCTTTAACATTACTCCAAGTGGCTACATTACTCTTTTCATAGCCACAATAACCTCTGTCTTCCTTGTCTGTTTTAAGATGCAGTCGATCAAAAGTAGCTTTAGGGCAACTATAAGAAAGCTCGATCTTTTCAACAACTCCTGCGGTGCGCCAATAAATAGCAGTAGAATTATCTGTGTAATTAATATCTTTAGAAGTAAAAACCTGCAAAAGATTATCGGCTAAAACAGCCTGACTAGAAATGGCGACCGCTAAAATAGAAACTAAAACAAATAAGCTCTTTTTCATAATTATTTTAAGCATAGCACAAAAAAGTCGCTCGATTGGAGCGACTTTTTTTATTATCGACGCTGGTTAAGTCTGGCAGTAAGTTCCGCGATCTGTTTTTGAAGAAGTTTCACGATTTCTAGAAGTTGTCTGATTTGCTCGTCGTTTGAAGATTGGCCACCTCCAAGACTTGAATCTTCTCCAAAGCGCACGTTGGATATTTCGTGACTTTCTCCAGTCGCTGTAATAAAGGCCCCGTTAGGTGTGTATCTAAGAATAAAGTTAACGAAAATTGGCTTGGAATTACCTGAGGAGTAAATAGTAATTTCATCATGATCAGTTTTAGTCGCATTAGAAGAACCGCCAACTAACCAGCTCCAAACTCCACCCTTTTCACAAGTTGGGTGATTACCTTTGCTTGTGGAAAAATTAATTGAGCCGGGATTGCACTCCACATCTAAAGTG
>JAHFLM010000046.1 GCA_023244865.1 Candidatus Harrisonbacteria bacterium
AGATTATGAAAGACACTGATAAATCTAGAATCAGACCGAAGGCTTTGGAAAATGATAGCGTGCTAGCATCTCTACAGGCTAATAAGCTCCGAGCTTCCCTTGATAAGGCGACCAATAAAGATCGCGGGGCGATGAGGCAGCTCATTACTCAGAAAACGGCTGAGTTGCAAGCTAATACGGCTAGAACTCCGGAAGAAAATAAGCGCCTAAGTAATTTAGAAAGATTAACTAATGAAATATTCGGCTGTGACAAACAAAAGATCGCGGCTTACACTAAAGAAAATCTAGAAAACTTGGACGATGCGCGCCTACAAAGCTGGAGCGACCCTGATAATGAATTGGCGGCTAAGGCGGTATTAGTCGAAAGGATAAAGAGGGGTATTGAGGATCCCGCTGCCGCATTCACGACTAACGACTTAACTAAATTCGATCTACTTCATCCAGAAAGAGACGAGGCTTTAGTGTCTGAGTTAATGAGAGCCAGGCCAGACTTAGCTTATGATTTGAAGCCAGACCCAACCAAGAATCGAGATCAGGTAATTCGTGAAGCGGTTAGAAAGATTAAGCCTAAAAAGATTGATGAATTGGCGCCTGAGATTTTGGTGAAGGAGGATATTATTAAGAATCTAGGAAGTGGTCAAGTAGCAGCCCTCCAAAGAAACGCTGACCAAGGCACTAAAGATCAGATGGTGGCCGAAGCAAATAGAATTAGAACGGAAAACATTAGTAGGAATGCCGCCTTGGCCGCTATTCCAGCTAATGCCGCTCAAAAGAAAATCCATACGGATATGATTACCCACATGGATATGATAATAAGCAACCTATCTTAGGTGGTTCACCCCGTTAGATAGGCTTGATTACTAAAAAAATAATTCATAAGGGATTTTCTCAAAATAAAAAGTTGGATGTTGGATATAATTTATCTAATGGGGTAAATTTAACATATGGAGGAGTTAGAAATCCCGGAAGCTATTTATAATTGGCTGGACAGCGATGAATTTAGTAACGCGATTGATAAATTTTGCGAGGCTTTTTTAGTGCCCGATGAAAAGCGCGGCTTGGTGATTGATGGTTTGGTGAAATTTATTAATAAAAAAATAAATTTAAGCGAGTTGGTTTTGAAATTAACTATGGTGGCGGGGGAGGAAGCCGCTAAAGCTGATGCAAATATCAAAAAGTTTCTTTATGACAATTTATTATCGCCAATTGAAAGCTATTTATGGCTCATTAATATTGATTTACTAGAAGTTGGCGGAAAAGAAAAGGATGAGAGAAAAATAAGGGAATTAAAAGCCCTAGAAGAGTCGGTTTACGAAGAAGAAAGTAGCCCTACCCCCTTAAAGCCTGAATCTATAATCGAGAAGAATGTTATAGCCCCAGAAAATGTGCCGCTCACGGAAGAGGTGGCACCAATGCCAAGCTTGAAAAATAACGGGGCGCCCGTGATGCTCCATGAATTTAAAGAAGAGGTGCATGGCATGGAGACAAAATATAATACGAATAATGCTAATCAAGGCATGGCGAAGCCTAGTTTTGGAAATGGAAATAAATCCTTCGGCTCCGCTCAGGATAAAAAACAACCCGTGAAGGTAAATGTGAGTGGCTTTGGAGCTAGAGTAGTTCATTATAACGGGTTAATGACGCCAATCACTCAGGCTACCTTAGTTGCTCATCATCAAAATATTGGAAAGGGGGTGATAAGCAGCGACAAACAAATGAAAATCCCTAAGCCGCAGTCAAAGTGGTTTAGATAGAACTATGCAGTATTTAGTACCGCAATTTATTGAAGTGGAGGATAAGCTCGTGGGGCCAATGACCTTGCGGCAGTTTGGTTATGTGGCTTTGGCTTTTTTTATCGCTTATTTTTCTTTTTATCTTTTACAATTTTATGTCTGGCTAGTTTTTTGTGCCTGCATAGATGGATTTTTATTAGCTTTAGCTTTTTTGAAATATAACGGGCGATATGTGGGGCAAACCTTGCGAGCCGCGTTTAATTATTATTGGCGGCCAAGACTTTATTTGTGGCAGAAAAAAACACCGGGGAAGGGAGGTGGTAGAGGAGTGAGCGATTTAGCCTTGAAGTTAAGTGTCACTTCGGAGCCGTTAGCTCGGGAAAAATCTTTTATTGAGCCGTTTATTGATAGGTTGCGAGGTTTGCAGGAAAAATACGAAGTATTCCAGAAAAATACCGGGGAGAGGGAGGCGGCGAGACGGATAGATTATAGATAGGGATCAAGAGTGGTAATTAGTGTGGGTATTTTGTAGTTATGGTGTGGAATTTATTTAAAAAACTAACTACTTTGTCATTCCTGTGAAAACGGGAATCTTCGTGGATTTAGCTGAAATTTAGATTAGAGAAATAAACTAAGTAGATTCCCGTTTTCACGGAAATGACAGTTTTTTGGTGTTTTTATTGGTAATTAATGTAGGTTTTAAGGCTTTTGTTAGCCTAAATTGACTTTTTAGGCTAATTTATGGTATAATATATGTAGAACACAAACAGGCGCGTTGCCTGAAAAATTAAGGTTTCTAAATGATCTCTTTTGCAAAGGAATTCGTGAAATGAGTCCGAAAACTCAAAGTTGGCTGTCTCAGATTTGTGCAGTGATTGGCTTGATCGTCGTTCTGTGGATGCTCCACAAAATCGATCTCGATGCGATTGCGGCGATTGCGGCAATCTTCGGTGTGCCGACGACGATCTGGAACTTGGTGCAGGAAGCTCGAATGTCTGAGCCCTACATCAAGTTATCTCACGAAGAAAATCGAGGTGGTGGCAAATCCGCTCTTGATCTACTGAGTGAAACGCCTGTCTTCTGCGATAGAACGAGGACCCAGCAAGAAAACCTCGAAAGCTATCGTCGTGATTCGGAGAGAGAGCGGGCGGCGGCCTACTACCGAGAAATCGAAGAAAAAGGTCGGTAACAGCGAAATGAGTCGCCCAGTTATTGGGCGACAAAACCACATCTACCTCGTAGGTGGGAGTGGCACTCGGAAAAGAACCATTTAAGATTTAGGAGCTCAACGTGCAGAAGTCTGAAATTTTCGTTGTTTCTGAAAACAACGCCCACAGGAATTGCGTTCTCATGGGGGAACGTTTGCGGGAATGGCAACACGATCATCCTGATGCTCATGTAACATGCTGCTCTCAATCAGAGCATGTGTTGCCTGGGCTCGGAGACGACATTGGAAATCCTCGTCTCACCCTCACGATCTTCTACGATGAAGGGTAAGAAGAGGGGTGGCGCAGAAACCACATTAAGGCGGCTGAAATATGCCGCCTTTTTTTATTTTTAATTTTTTAAAAATCATCCTGCGTAGCATCGGCGAAGCGGGATTACTTAATGATCGACGAAGATCCCGGATAAAATCATTTAGGCCCCGTATCAAGCACGGGGCAAACTCCAGATTTTTCCGGGATGACAAGTGCGGGGCTCATTTTTTTTGTCTTGTGATATGTGTCTCGTGAATCGTGTTGTATAATAATCTTATGGCGAATTTTGAGGCCGGGGAGATTTCTTCTTTAATTGAGGTGAGTGATGTGCGCGATGGCGTGGTGATCTTGCGGAACGGGGGCTTGCGCCGCTTAATTTTAGTCTCTGGGATTAACTTTGATTTGAAGGGGGAAGAGGAAAAGAATTTAATTGTTTTTGGGTTTCAGGATTTTTTGAACTCATTACAATATCCGATCCAGATCCTAGTCCACTCTAGAAAGGTAAATATTTCTGGGTATTTGGAAAAAATAAAGAATCTTCAAGTTAAGGAAACGAATGAGCAACTAAAGAATTTAATCGAGGATTATCATGGGTTTATTGATTTTTTAGTGAGCAAAAATCCGATTATGTCTAAAACTTTTGTGGTGACTGTGCCATATGACTACGTGGATATTGGGGGAGCTTCAGGAGCGGCGGGAAATAAAATTCTAGGGTTTTTCGGAAAGAAGCAGCCGACGGCTGAGAAAACCGCGGCGGATAATGTGGCGAAGTTTAACGAATATACTAGGCAGCTCGACTTGCGAGCCGAACAGGTAATGAGCTCCTTAAATCGAGTAGGGTTGCGAGCAGTGGCCCTAAATCAAGAGGAGGTTTTGGAATTGTTGTATAATTTTTATAACCCAGCGACGATTGAAAAAAAACATGAATCCAAACGAACTTAAAAACTATTTTGCGCCATCAGCCCTAGAAATTAACCCGACTTATTTAAAGCTTGGGGAGAAGATGGTGAAGACGCTTTTCTTTTTGACTTATCCTCGATATCTTTCGACCTCGTGGTTTTCGCCGCTTGTGAACACGCCGGAATTAATTGATATTTCAATTCACATTACGCCAGTGGATACTGCCACCGCTTTGAAAAGCTTGAAGAAAAAGGCGACGCAGGTGGAGGCGCAGCTCCAGGACAGGGAAGAGAAGGGGATGATTAGAAGTCCGATGCTTGAGACGGCGATGAGGGACGTGGAGGGTTTGCGAGACTCGTTACAACAAGCGGTGGAACATCTTTTTACGGTGGCGGTTTATTTTACACTTTATGCAGACACGGCTGAGGAGCTTGGTAGTATTGAAAATAGCTTGGTGAATTTACTCGAGAGCCGGTTAATTTATGTGAAGCCGGCGACCTTTCAGCAGGTAGAGGCTTTTAATGCGGTGTTGCCAATAGTGAACGACGAGTTAAATATTTCTAATCCGCTAAATTCTTCGCCAGCGGCTTCGTTTTTCCCATTTGTGTCGCCAACCTTAACGACAGACTCAGGAACACTGCATGGAATTAATACTTTTAATAATACTTTGGTAATTTTTGATCGCTTTGATTTGCAAAATGCGAATATGGCGATTTTTGCAACGTCTGGTGCGGGTAAATCTTATGCGGCGAAGCTTGAAGCATTACGCTCTTTAATGACGGGCGCAGACGTGATCGTGATCGACCCAGAAAACGAATATAAAGGCTTAGCAGAGGCGGTGGGGGGGAGCTTTTTCAATATTTCTTTAACCTCAGAAAGCCATATTAATCCGTTTGATATTCCAATAATTCCGAAAGACGAATCAGCGGATGATGTATTGCGTTCACATATCGTGAACTTAACAGGTTTGTTTAAAATCATGCTTGGCGAATTAAGTCCGACTGAAGAAGGGGTGCTTGATCGAGCGATTACCGAAACTTATGCTTCGCGTGACATTATTCCGGGAAAGGATTTTTCGAAAGCGACAGCGCCTTTAATTTCGGATTTGGAAACCGTGCTCAGAAATATTTCTGGGGGGGTGGGCTTAGCAGATAGATTATATAGATTTACCGAAGGAAGTTATGGCGGGTTTTTAAACCAGCAATCGAACGTGGATATTCGGAATCGATTTGTGGTGTTTTCGGTGAGAGATTTAGAGGAGAGTCTCCGGCCGATCGCGATGTATATTATTTTGAATTATATTTGGAATTTAATTCGCTCGGAATTAAAGCAGAGAATTATGGTGGTAGACGAGGCGTGGTGGCTTATGAAATATCCGGAAGGAGCGGCCTTCTTGTTTGGACTAGTAAAACGAGCGAGAAAATATTATTTAGGAGTGACCACGATTACTCAGGATGTGGAAGATTTTTTACTTTCGCCTTTTGGCCGACCAATTATTACGAACAGTGCTTTGCAAATTTTAATGAGACAACACCCGGCAACCATCGATATCGTGGCTAAGACTTTTAACTTAACTGACTCGGAAAAAGGGTTGCTGGTGGATGCGGCGGTGGGAGAGGGATTGTTTTTTGCTGGCCTAAACCATGTCGCAATTAAGATTATTGCTTCTTATATGGAAGATCAGCTGATTACTACTAACCCCAAGGAATTGTTAAATGAAACAGAAGATAAATAGGGTAGAGTTTGTGTTTGTAGTGCTTTTAGTCTTAATGGCTGAGCTAGCCGAGGGCTTGATGGAAGTTTTCTTGCCAGTCTTAGGACAAGTCATAAATGTTTTCTGGAGCTCCTTTATCTGGCTCACAATTCAGTTTTATCTTAAAATAAGAGAGGCTAGGGGAGTGTGGTATTTCGTTGGTAGCTTAGTGGACTACATTCCTTATATAAATGTTTTACCAATTAAAACAGTTTCTTTAATAGCCACGATCATTATCCATAATCGAGAGGCGGCGGCTGAAGCTTCTGGCGGACACAGTATTATTACCACCGTAGTTGATATTACTAATCATAAAAATGAAATTAATAAATCTAAAAAAGATTCTTCTAATACCACTCCTACTATTTAGTTTTTCTTTTGTTGCAGAGGCAAAAGACGATTTTTTAATTAATTGGAAGGCAAGTGTTTATGTGCCATTTTTCTATACAGGGAAGGCGCTACCAACCTTAGGAAGTAAAATAGAAGTAAGTTTTGAACTTTTACATGACGATCAAATAGTAAGCCTGAAGGGGAGAGAGGTGCGCTGGTTTATTGGTAATAAGCAAGTGGCTAAAGGCCCCAACTTAAAGAAAACCATTTATAATATTCCGGGCGAACAAACTGGAAACCTAGCGATTAGACTTGAGGTGAGCGGGCCTTATGGAGAAGTGAATAAGGTATTCACGATCCCCGTAACTAGCCCTAAAGTGGTAATCGAAGATAAAAATCAGGGGATTTTGAATAAGGGTAATAATAATTATTTGGCTTGGCCTTACTTTTTCAATGTGAAAAAAATGGACGAGCTTGGCTTTACTTGGCAAATTGACGAAGATAGGACAACCGGCAAGCCAGATCAAAGGAACACCCTAGATTTAAATGTAGCGAAAGATGTGAATGATTATAACTCAGAACTTTCTGCCACCATCCAAAAATTAAATAACTTACTAGAAATTGGAAGAAAGAGCATTAATTTAAAGACAAATAAATGACTTTTTTAAAAAGAAAAGTAATTTTTGTATTTTGG
>JAHFLM010000047.1 GCA_023244865.1 Candidatus Harrisonbacteria bacterium
TACTCATGCCGCCCAGAATAATGAAGTCGAGCAAGCTCATCATGGTGTCTTTCGGCGTATCGGTCTTTTGACCCTGAATACCGAAGAAAATGCCACTCAAAGCAATCGCGATACCGAGCATGTAGCCTCCGAATACGATCCCTGAAGCGGGATTATTCTTGTAGATAATCGAGTCTTTCAGGCCAGGATTGGCCATTTGAAAAAACACCTTGCCCATCAAGAGCATCACTACGGCAACCGCCAAATATGGCAGCTGCGCTAACACAAATTCAAGAGTCTGTAACATGGTCGCGGGTTCCTTTCTGTGAGATGCGACGCGAACTAAAAACTTACGCACACATTAAACTGTCAAAGTTCATGCGTTTCTCGCTCCAACCTACGAGGCGGGAGCTCTCAACACAGTTTTCCTAACATAGCAGATTTAGTTGTGTTTGTCAACATGGCTAGATTTTAAGGCTATTATGCCTCATATTGACTTTTATGACATTTTTATGTTATAATTAAAGGAGTTCCCGCAAGGGATTGAAAAAACATACGGAAGGTAGCCTACGCTAAAGCTACGACTTACTAAAAAGGGTGAATCATGGCTTCGAAACAGGGTTTGAGAATTTGTGAGTTATTGAGCCAAAGCAATTTGTCGTTTCGACAGTTGCGTTTGTCACTTGCCCACCAGGCTTGGCTTGGGCGCAACATTGACCCGGCGAATGTGATGAAGGTGGTGCAAAAACTTGGCGGCCTTTGTGCTGAACAAGTGCTCTACTTGATTGAGCTCGCTCAGGGTGGCAGAGAGAGACAGGTACGCCGCCGAGAAAGCGACAAGATCGAAACTTGGCATGGCTTACAACTCGAACTGCAGGAAATGATGAGTGCTGCGCCGATGTACGCGTAGTGAATTTCAAACCAATTACCAAACACAGGGAATGAATCATGGCACTCGTAAAAGCCAAATCTTTCAAAAACCTAGAGGCCGAAAAAAGGGCCTTGGAGGCAAAGCTGTCGACCTTAGGACTCAAACTGGAAACAGCCTTCAAAGAAA
This sequence comes from Candidatus Harrisonbacteria bacterium, assembly GCA_023244865.1. GTDB lineage: Bacteria > Patescibacteriota > Minisyncoccia > UBA6257 > UBA11618 > JAHFLM01. The sequence goes on from JAHFLM010000047.1 coordinate 1,037, forward strand.
AGGCTCGATCTCATGCCTATGTCGATGCTGCGATAGTGATTGACATCATTGACGTTTTGAAAATCGACGTAGGGATGAGATCTAGAATGCTCAGCTATTGCCGAACTGGAAAAAGAAGCAACGACGCAAAGACCAGGAGGGAATACATTAAGGTCTCAGAACACCTCAAGAAAAATTGAAGGGTTGAATCATGCCAAACGAAAAACTACGCACGTTTTCAGAGTTGTCGAGAGATGAGGAAGTGAGCCTCGCTGATCTTATGGCGACCCTCAAGGCGACTGCCGCTTCAGGGGAAGACATTGAATATTGGACGGTGGTCGGGGTCATCGAAAAAGTTTGGAAAAAGAAAAGGATCCCGAACAAAGACATCGACCAAATGGTATGCGACTGCAACCCTCCAGGATCACGACCTAGCTCAGGTGAGACAAAACGAAAGTATACGCAGATAAAAAGGTACTTAGACAGTATGAAAGCCTGGTAACAAAGGCTTGAGACTGCTCAACCACAAAGCCGAGCGTGCAATTGCACTGCTCGGCTTTTTTTTATTTCATTAGTTTAAACCATCCCCAAATTGAATAGATTCCACGCCTCAATTCCGAATCGATTCTTATAAAAATAAGAAATCGAACGGAATTGGACTCTGAATGACAGTTTGAGAAAATAAATTTGTATAACCTCTATTTATTATTTTCTTTTTTCTTCTCTAAATCTTCTTTTAATAATTTAATTTCATCCCTTAGGAGAGCGGCGACTTCGAAGTCTAATTGCTTCGCGGCGTCACGCATTTCTTTTTCTTTTTGTTTGATGATTTTCTCTAATGATTTGGCGGAGCGGTCGGCGATGGCGCTTAATTCTATTTTCAATGTGCCGGAAATGGCGCCTAAAGAGTCTTTAATCTCTTTAATAATAGTTGTCGGAGTAATATTATTTTCTTTATTATATTTTTCTTGAATGGTGCGGCGGCGATTGGTTTCGCTGATCGCCCGCTCCATGGAACCTGTGATATTATCGGCATACATTAAAACTTTGCCCTTCACATTACGGGCGGCGCGGCCAACGGTTTGAATGAGCGAGGTTTCGCTTCTAAGAAAACCCTCTTTGTCGGCGTCTAAAATCGCCACGAGAGAAACTTCCGGTAAATCCAAGCCTTCACGCAAAAGGTTAACGCCAATTAAAACATCAAACTCCCCCTTTCTTAGGGCGGTTAAAATACGAATACGATCTAGGGTTTTTACATCAGAATGCAGGTAAGTGACTTTGATTTTTTTGTCAGCAAGAAAAGTACTTAAATCTTCGGCCATTTTTTTAGTAAGGGTGGTGACGAGAATGCGCTCACCTAAAGCGATCGTGGCTTCGATGCGCGGAATTAAATCTTGAATCTGATTTAAGGCGGGCAAGACGACAATTTCGGGGTCGATAAGGCCGGTCGGGCGAATGATTTGCTCGACGATTTGGTCGCTCAAAGCTTTTTCGAATTTACTTGGGGTGGCGGAAACATAAATGGTTTGGCCGACGCGTTCGGCGAACTCATCGTATTTCAATGGCCGGTTGTCGGCGGCACTTGGCAACCGAAAACCATACTCGATTAAATTTTGTTTGCGGGCGGCGTCGCCGGCATACATCCCTTGGAGCTGTGGCATCGTGACATGTGACTCGTCGATGATAGTTAGAAAATCTTTTGGAAAATAATCTAGAAGGGTCGCGCCAGGCTCACCCGGAGTGCGACCAGCTAAATGACGGGAATAATTTTCGATGCCGTTGCAATAACCAATTTCGCGAATCATCGCGATGTCGAAATTAGTGCGACGCTCTAAACGTTCGGCCTCGAGAAGCTTGCCTTCGGCTTCCATTTTTTTTAATTGCTCTTTGAGCTCGAGGGCGATCGCTTTAATGGCACGCTCTCTTTCAGGAATGGTGGTAATAAAATGCTTGGCGGGAGCGATAAAAGTTTCGGGAATGCTTGGAGTGACACCGACTTGAAAACCTTCAACCGGATCCACTTCATAAAGATTTTCTAAAATGCCATCTTTCACTTCGAGATAATAAATAATTTCGCGATCGAGCGGCATAATCTCCCAATTATCACCCCGGAGTCTAAAATTACCGCGGCCGACATCGGCGTTGGTGCGAGTAAAATAAAGTTCAACTAACTTTTTCATCATGGCGGTGCGGTCGATCGCCTGCCCCACGGCAAAATGCAAAATATTATTCGCATAAGCTTCGGGAGCGCCCAAGCCATAGATACATGAAACCGAGGCAACGATAATCGAATCGCGACGCGTTAAAAGATTAGTGGTCGCGGCGTGGCGAAGCTTATCGATTTCCTCATTGATCATAGCCTCTTTAGCAATGTAGGTGTCTGAAGTTGGAATATAAGCTTCGGGCTGATAATAGTCGTAATAAGAGACGAAATAGCTCACGGCATTTTCAGGGAATAGTTCGCGGAGCTCATTACAAAGCTGAGCGGCTAAAGTTTTATTATGAGCAATGACAAGAGCGGGGCGATTAGTTTGCGCAATCACATTCGCGATCGTAAAAGTTTTACCAGAGCCTGTGACACCCAAAAGGGTCTGAGCCTTTAAGCCTTTTTTGAGGCCGGAAACTAGCGATTTAATCGCTTCGGGCTGATCACCAGCGGGCTTATTATTTGAAGTTAATTTGAAAGTTTGGGACATGAATGTGTAAATTATGATGATTTTTTAGGGTTTGGGCAAGGTCACGCGACTTTGTCATCCCAGAGCTTTGCGACGGGATCTGTGTTTTGTGGCGTGTCGAGATACCGTCACTAAGTTCCGGTATGACAAGCGGGGAATAAAAAACCGGCTCAAGGCCGGTTGCTTCGTGATGCCAACTAATAATAACTACTGATTTTTTTACCTTTGCTATGGGCATGAGTAGCACCACAAGTATTGCAGGTGCCGATGCTAGTCGACTGAGCAAAAACAATTCGACCACCGCAGACTTCGGCATCATCATTACTTTCATCGCAAGTACGGAAATCGCGATTTCTTTGAGCTTCCCATTTATCCGCAAGTCTTTTTCTGAAATGCTTTCTTCTCTTCGTTCCCATTGCTGTCACGGCTGATACTCCTTCTGAAAGCTAGAGAAAAGCAAACCCAATTCATTAAAGTGCAGGATTTAGATATTAAAACATATTAAATAAAAAGTAAAGACCAGTCCCTTCGTCATTGAGAGGAAGAAGCGAAGCGACTGACGTGCCGCGCCCTCCGAAGTTTTTAACGAAGGATGGGGCAATCTTGAATGAAGTAATTTTATATATTGAATAGATTCCACGCCTCAATTCCGAATTGATTCTTTGGGGAATCAAACGGAATTGGGCTCTGAATGACATTATAAAAAACAAGCCTCGTTTTAGGAGGCTTGTTTTTATGAATCATGTATCGCGTATTAGTGCTTCTCCCACTCTTCGCGGAGTTTGTGCAATAAGTAACCAGCTTCTTCTTTGCCACCCAAGCCAAAGGCTAAGCCACCTGCTAAAGCGAACATAGCGATCGCACCAGTAATAACGGTGTTGATAATTTCTTTGGCGATGCCTAATTGATAGAAGGCGGTGAGCAAACCAAAGATCATCACCATCCACCAAGCCAAGCTACCTAAAAACTTACCAGCGTGTAATCTTGCACCTAAAACCGAACTCTTCGCTAAACCCCTTAAGAAGTTGGCCGTAATAAGAGTGACAAGCAAGATCAGGAAGGATATGACGACATGAGGAATGTAGAGTAAAACATCGCCCAAGAAAGAAGAGAGGGCAAAGAACCCTAGAATATCTGAGGAAGCGAGGAAGAAAACGATTAAGGAAAACCAGAAAACCAATTCCCCCATGAAATAACCGGCATTAAGCTCCAAGCCAGCTCTGTGGAAATATGTTTCTAAGTTAAGCCACCTCAAAAGAGAGTCGATCTTCAAATGATGAACGATCCCCTCCACTAACTTAGCTAAACCGACTGCAACTACAAAACCGATTAATAATACGATGAGCGCCCCTACCAAGTCTGGTAAGAACATTGCTACTTTTTGCCAAGAATTAAAGAAAGACTGAACTATAATGTTGGCCCAATAATTAAAAACCATAATTAATTAATATGATTGACGACTTTAATTTGTTGATAGGTTAATTGTAACATTTTTAATTTTTGTAAACCTTGAGTGGCTGTGGACAACTTTAATAAAAATCCCCGATCCATGATTGGGGATTAGCTAAGCTGATAGAAAACTCTCATCCAGAAGAAATGATGTGTGGCACTACTAGTCAGTGAGACTTCGCTCAGATAAACCACAAGACAAAATTCGTCTTCCTCTAATTTAACTTCTGGAGCATGAATATAGAGTCGTGAAAGTTCGATGCTCTTAATATGAATATCTAATGGAGTGCTCTTGAGAAAATTCCGAAGGCGGCGGCGTAACCTGAAAGCGTGTTTGCAATGATTATTCACGCAAGACTTTAAGGGTCCAAAAATTTTATTCCGGAAAGACTTGAGCATGGTGAGACTCCTATAATAAAAAGTAAGAATCAAACAACTAGAATTATTATAACAAAAAACCCCGAGAACGTCGGGGTTTGATTGAAAATTAAATCCAAGTAATTTTAGCCTGAGCTTTTTTTATCATGTCGAGAGCTTCGCTCTCGGTAAGAACTCTTACGATCAAATAATTTATTTCATACCGAAGTAAACGGTTACCGCTGTTGCGAGAAATGGAAAAAATTCCTTCGGTGCCAATAATGTATCTCGCGTCTTTAATAAGATTTGCTCGACTAGTCTTAGACTTTCTAGGATTAGAAATATCGAACCGTCTTGCGGCATCTTCATAAAGAGCTATGAAATATTCGCCATGGGGAATATTTGAATAAATTCGGAGGAGATCTGCCCCGTCTAAATCACCTAACCCAAGTTTTTGGCCAAAATCATTATACCAGCCAGCATTTCTTATTAAGGTATCTCGCTTAGATCTTATCTGTTCGTTTTTCAGAAAAAACAAAGGCCTCCTGTCTTTTTCATAAAGACCCTTGGTTAAAAATCTTCGTTGTTTCATCCCCCATTCTCCTTATTAAGAAACTCAACGAGCTTCGGCCAGTTATAAATGGCGGTGATATCGGGCGGCATCTTGCGATCAGTGAAGCAAATTAAATTTCTTATGCAGGGCAAGCCCCTCAGGGTTATCAGCTTTTTCACTGAATCATCTACGAAAGCGTCGAGCTTTAATTCTTCAACCGCGGTTCGCTTGCAAACTTTCCGACCGACAAATCTAATTTCTGGTGGCTCAAAGCCTAGCTTCATTCTTAAATCATTTGTAACGATTCCTGAAACATCCGGGCTGCGATTGGTCACGATGACTAAATGATGATTGGCGGCGAGTAGAGCAGCGATACCCTCTTTAGCACCCAGAATAAGTGGGGTTTGCTCGGTCCAATATCCTGAAAGATAGACTTCGTCTTTTAAATCCTCGTAGTTACCTCGTAGCATAGCATCTAGAACTTCACTTTCCTGAAAACGAAAATGATTAGCTCCAACTGAAAAACCATAGATGTCTAAAGCCGCGGCGCTAAGAGTGGCTGACGAATTAGCGATTACATCATCATAATCTAGACCAATTTCTCTCAACATAATGATTCCCTCCATAAGACTACGGGGTAATGCGAAACAGGCTTTTCAAATAACCGCTTAATTTATAACAAAATACCTTGCCATTGGCAAGTTTGACTTTTTGTGGGGTTGTATGATATAGTGCTCGGAGCGCAAAGACGCGTCGTCTAAAGCTAGAAGTACCTTTATTTCACTACTTAGAATCTGGAGGTGAATTGTGGAA
>JAHFLM010000048.1 GCA_023244865.1 Candidatus Harrisonbacteria bacterium
AGGAGACTTGTAACTATTCCAGTGCCTTCGATTAATGAGCCGAGATTTAGACATGGTAATAATGGCAGAAAAGGTGTGTCTCAGGGTGAGGGAGAGGTTGGTCAGCCGATTGGTACTGGTGGAAATCAGGGCGACGGCGAAGGTCAAGCTGGCTCGGAACCAGGTAGTGGACATACACGTGACGTGGAAGTTTCGCTTGAGGAATTAGCTGATATGTTAGCCGAAGAATTGAAATTACCAAGGCTGAAGCCGAGATCTGGAGAGATTGTTGAAATTAAGAATACTTATAAGGGATTAAAGCCTTTTGGTATTAGCGGTTTAATGAGTCGTAGAAAAACGATGAGAGAGGCGATTTTAAGATCTTTGTCGGTTTTGGATATCGATGATTTGTTAGATTTCGATTTTGACTTGGCTGATAATTTAACTTTGGCTCCAAGAGATAAAAGATATAGATCAATTGTCACCGAAGAGATTAGAGCTGCGAAAGCCGCGATTATTTTCATGATGGATGTGTCTGGATCAATGACTCAAGAACAGAAAGAGCTGGTGAGACGAGAGGCTTTCTGGATTGAGGTCTGGGTGAGAAGCGCTTACCCAGGAGTGGAGATCCGGTATATTATTCATGATGCGGTGGCCAAAGAGGTGGATGAGAATGCCTTTTACCACACTCACGAGTCTGGCGGGACGAGAATTTCCTCGGCTTATCAAATAGCTAAGGATATGATTAACCCAGCCAGTGGTTACCCAAAAGCTTATAATCCAGAAGAGTGTAATATTTATATTTTTCAGTTTTCGGATGGTGATAATTGGGGAGAGGATAATGAGACGTGCATTAATATGCTGAAGACTGATATTTTGCCAGTTTGCAGTTTGTTTGGTTATTCTCAGGTAAAAAGTCCTTATGGGTCTGGTGATTACATTAAAGAACTCAAAAGAATAGTTGCTAAGTTTGATAACTTAACATTGGCTGAAGTGCTTAACGCGGAGGCGATTTACCCTGCGATCAAGGCCCTTCTAGATGTAAAGGAGTTTGGCAAATGAGCGATTACCAAATGAGATTTAAGCCTTTGTCTCGAGAATTAAAGCGAGCGAAGTATGAGAAGAAGTGGTTTTTAACCGAAGTACATGGGTTGCAACCATTTCTTAAAAGGCCTGATGGAACTTTGAGCGAAGTAGTGTTTGAGGTTTGCGATACCGATCAGCTTTATGCTCTGGCTTCATATGGGGGGTTTCCGATAAGGTACCCCCATTATAGTTGGGGCTTAGATTATGATGAGATGCTCAATAGTCATGCTTATGGGTTGCAAAAGATCTATGAGATGGTGATTAATAATGAGCCTTGTTTCGCTTATTTACTTCAGGGTAATTCTTTGGGTGATCAAAAATTAGTAATTGCTCACGTGTATGGTCATGCGGATTTCTTTGTTAATAACGCTTATTTTGCCAATACAAATCGTAAGGCGATTGATATGATGGCGAATCATTCAGCTAGAATTAACCAATTTATTGATGATCATGGGGCAGAAGTAGTTGAAGAGTGGATTGATGTGGTGAGGTCGATTGATAATTTGATTGATCCGAATGCCGATGCGATTAAGCGAACTGATGATAAAAGACATAGTTCGTTAGATCCTAAGGAAGATTTAGAAAAAAAATGGGATGGAAGATTTAAGGCGTCTGAATATATGGATGACTTTATTAATCCACCCAAAGAATTGGATGCGGTTAAGCAGAGGCTTGAAGTTGAAAAAGATAAGGCTGTTGAGGCTCAGAAGTCATTACTTTTTCCAGTGGAGCCGGTGCGTGATGTAATGGGCTTTTTAGCTGCTTACGCACCACTTGAGCTGTGGAAAAGAGAGGTGATCTTGATGCTTCGAGATGAAGCTTATTATTTCGAACCACAGGGTAGAACGAAGATTCTGAATGAGGGATGGGCTTCTTATTGGCATTCGGTGGCGATGACGCAGCTTTCTGATGAGAGTGAGATAGTTGATTATGCGGACCATAATTCTGGAACTTTGGCGACTAGTCCTAAAAAATTAAATCCATATGCGTTGGGTAAGGCGATGTTTCTAGATATTGAGCGTCGTTGGAATACTCATCGTTGGGGAAATATTTTTCAGGAATGTGATAAGGTTGATATTTTGGATAATTGGGATGTCTTTGTGGCCTTCTTTAATATTTACATTGATTGCAAAGATGATCCGATTGGATTTGATTTGGCTTGGCGAGAGTTTCTTTATTTTTGGCATAAGCTTGAAGATGGCGCGGTTGGCATTGCTAAGGGTTTCTTTGAAAAAAGATTTTTGCTTTTGTGGTGGAGTTGGTATTTGAATTTGAGTGAAAAGCTGGGCGAAGCTCAGTCTAATTTCTTAAGGAATCATTTAAGAGTAACTGATTTAAGTCATCAACTTGAAAATTTGGGAAAATTTAACAAGAGAGTTAGTCTTGGTGAGTTGATAGAATTTCATACTAGTGGCTTGGAGGTTGAGTCTGAAATTGAGACGTTGACTAAGAGAGTGACCGATAATCCTGGTGAATTTATCACCACTCAATTTCTTAGTAGTATTCTTTCTTTGGACAGGGCTGGTTGTAGTGGGGAATTGATTTTGTCTGATGAAATTATTAGTAAGACAAAAGAAAAATTTGAGGAGAGGTTGGCTTTTTGGAGTGAGAGTATTAGGCCTCACTTAGAAGGTAAAGTTAGATTCTTTTGTGCTTTTGAGACAATAAAGAAAGATTTTGCCGCCGGTAAGAGGGCTCCGGATGAATTTTTTGTTATTCCGGATGAATTTTTTGTTTGGTCTGAAAAGAAATCTTCGGGTGGTAAATTGGAAATCGGCGTTGGAAGGGATAAGATTTTTGAAGTAAGACGAGTGCATTGCGATTTGACGGCAATGGACGAGTTTTTGACGATGGATTTAGCTGTAAGAACTCAGTTATTTGCCTTTGAATACAATAGTGGTAACGATACTTTTGAGATAGCCTCTAGACAGTTTGAGGAGGTGAAGGCGAATTTATTGTTTCAGTTAGCAAACATGAGGCCAAATATAGTGGTGGTGGATGCTAATTATGGAAATAAGAGGCAATTACTTTTAGAACATCGTAATCCGGAAATGGAATTAGATATGTTTGATGCTCAGAAGACTCTTGAGAGGGTGTACAAGATTTGGAATAGGCCAGTATACATTAGGACTATTTTGGAAGATGTGAAGGTGGTTGTTGGTTTTAATGGTACTAAGCATTATCAAGAAAAAGCTGACAAGTCTTAGTGTGTTGAGGTTGAATTATGAATTTATAAGCTCCGTTGGGTTGACCCAACGGAGTTTTTTGTTTTATGTTGGTGGAGGTTGTTTGAGAATCTAACTTGCTTAGAGGAGTGTTTGTCGTGACAGATCAAAATGCTTTAGTTGATCATTTGCCGGGAGATGTTTTTGGACAAAGGCATGAGTATAATTGGCGGACTGAAAAATATAGAAGTTTGTTGCCGCCTCAAGTTGGTGTCTCGGGTTTACCTTTGTACACTTCTATTATTTACGGTTCGGATAGTTTGGCTGATGCGGCGGATATTTTTTCTGGCAAAACGCCTGGTTATAGCTATCCACGTTTAAGTTTGGGTAATCCAACTTTGCAAATTTTAGGTGAAAGACTCTTGGATTTGGAGTTTGGAGCTGATCCACTGAGATTTGAATATGATTGCCTACTGACTTCTTCGGGGATGGCGGCGATTGCGATGACGCTTTTGAGCTTGGTGGAGCGGAATAGTCGGATTATTTCTTCACCGTATCTTTATGGTGGGACTTATAATTTACTGACCGAATATCTGCCTCAGTTAGGTCATTGTGTTTGTCTGGTAGATGAACCAAATCATTTGAGTAGTTGGCGCACGGCTTTTTCTATGAACACGCATTCTTTAGAGGGTGGCGTGATGTTTGCCGAGGATGAAGCGAATCCGATGATTATAAAGTTGGATAATGCTAAATTAGCAGGTTTAGCACATAGGCGGAAAATGCTTTATGTGGTCGATCGGACGGTGGGTACGCCACTGTCTGAGCAACCGTTTTTGCATACTGATCCTGACGCTCGACCAGATATCGTGATTCACTCGTTGTCGAAGGCGATTAATGGGCGATCGGATTGTTTGGGTGGAGCGATTATTGGTAAAAAAGAACTGATTGATAAAATTAGGGGTTCTTACTTTTTGGTTTTTGGACCAGTGATGGATCCGCGAGTGGCGGATGTGATTTTGGAAAACATGAAAGACTTTGAATGGCGGATGAGAACCAAAATTGCTAATGCTCGGGCTGTGGCAAGCTTCCTCCGAAGTCGTGAGGTTGAAATTGCCCAGGTTAATGGGCCTGGTGGAGATTTGATGTCCTTTGAGATGCGTGGTGGATATGAAGTCGCTAGAAGTTTTGTAGAGGCTTTAAAGATCCCTGTTTTAGCACCTCATTTAGGTGATATTCAAAGTTTGGTGATTCATCCAGCTTCGACTACTCATTCACGAGTGCCGTCTGAGGCTCGGTTAAAGCTTGGGATTACCGATGGCTTGGTCCGAATGGCGATTGGGATGGAAGATCCTTGTTTGTTGATCTTAGACATTGAAAGGGCGCTAAATCAGTTGGGTTATGGATTACCTTCAAGTGGCGGCGCACTAATGACTTAATCTATGTTAATTTGAAACGGGCTTGTGAAATAGCCCGTTTTTTTGTTATTATCAGTCAATATTGGAGAGGTCGCATAGTGGTCTAGTGCACCGCCTTGGAAAGGCGGCAGACTCGAAAGGGTCTCGAGAGTTCAAATCTCTCCCTCTCCGCCTTCGCCACGACATAGCTTTAGCGAAGTCGGGCTTCGCCACGACACACCAAAGCTATGTCGTGGCTATGGCGTGACGCAGTCCGCCTAATTGGATAATAATATGTATTATGTTTATAGTTTGAAGTGTAAAGATGGCTACTACGTTGGTTGTAGTGATGATTTAAAAGAAAGAGTTGGTAGGCATATTAAGGGTCATGTTCCAGCGACAGAAAATCGTTTGCCGATAATTTTAGATTTTTATGTTGCTATTAGTGATAAATATAAAGCTTTCGAATTTGAAAAATACTTAAAGTCTGGATCTGGTCGGGCTTTTATAAAAAAACATTTATTATAAAATACAAAATATGGAAATAGGCTTTATTTATGCTATTGGTGCTGCGATTACGTGGGGTTTGGTTTACGCTATAGACGAAAAGATTCTTTCTAATATTACGCCAATAAGTCTTTTATTTATTAATTCTATTATTACAGCAATTATAATGTTGCCGTTTTTGTTTTTCAGTAATAATTCAGTGAAGCAATTTTTAGCTTTAGATAGAGCTAATTTATCCCTAGTTATATTTGAAGTGCTTTTAGTAATGTTGGCAAACTTTTTAATTTTTTCTGGTATTAAGCATTTAGATGCTTCAACGGCTTCGATAATTGAAATCGCTTACCCATTCTTTGTTGTATTATTTAGTTATATTATTTTTCGTTCAACTCCTAATATCTATTTTTTTCTTGGCGGAGCGCTCGTTTTTTTAGGATCAGTAGTTATTATTAAGTTGGCTTAAATTTATGAGTAATTTAATGGCGACTGGGCTCGTGGTTTTATCGGCAGCAATGTTTGCGGTGGGGAGTTTTTTGGGTAAAACATTATTGAAAGATTTGCCATCGAACCATGTTTATTTAATGGAGGCGGCAGGGACGTTAACCGTGGCTTTGTGTGTGCTGTTTTTTTATAGAAAGGAGGTGAGTTTATTGATTACTAATTTTACTTGGACTGGCTATCTATTTGGATTGCTTTGGGGAGTGGGGACGGTGTTATTCATTATTGGTTTGAAATATAAGCCGGCGAGTATTGCGGTGCCACTGAACGTGAGTTTATACCCTTTGATTGTAGTGTTACTTTCAGCGATATTTTTAAAAGAGGTGATTACTTTTAAAGCTGGCTTGGGAATTGTGTTTGCGATTGCGGCGGCTTTTTTGTTGGCTTGGTAAGTATTTGGTAACTCTCCTTCGTGTAAAAAAGCTACGGATGGGCGTAGTAAAAAACCGCATGGAGATAGCGGTTTTGTTGTGAATTTATTTAGGTCTATTTTAGGTCGTATTTTTCTTGAAGTCGGGCGCGTTCGGATTTGGCTTTTTCTTCGTTGAGAGCTCTTTGTGTATTTTGATTTGCTTCGAAGATTTTAACATCTATGTCGTCCAAGAGATTCTTGAGAAAGCCATCCCTTAGGTCTCTTATGATTAATTGGCAATGACTACTCAGATGTTCAATAAGAACTTCTTCAAAATCATCATCTTTTTGATTTTCCTTGCCGATAAAGATATTACCTCTCATGGGAAAGCGTAGTTGAGTGCCGATGTTTCTGAAATTTTTAATTCTTGTGTTACCAAGCTGATAGATGAATAATTTGTCTTTCACTTGGATAACCTCATTTTTATCTTTAAAACTAATAATTAGAACATCAAAAGCTTTTTCATCTTTGATGTTGTGATATAGCTCTAGGCCAATAATTTTTTCTATTAATTTTTCGGTGCCGCGATTATTAGCGAGCATCATTTTTTGTTTTTTGAGAGAGTCTAGTAATTCTTCATCTTTAATAGTGACCCGAAGTTGGTTATTTGTTGGTCCTTCGACCTGTAATTCTGTTGGCGTAACTTTTTTGGCTTTATGCTCATCGAGTCTTTTTTGCCATTCCTTGGCAGAATAAATAGTGTTGTAATCTTCGCCAGACTTTCTTTTTAGATTTTCCATTGTTACTGAACCGGAATTTGGGTTTTTGAAACCTTTTTGGCCAGTAATTGGGTCAATAATTCTTTCTTCGCAGCCTGAT
>JAHFLM010000085.1 GCA_023244865.1 Candidatus Harrisonbacteria bacterium
CTACGAAGCCGATAAAGAGTTATCCACACTACTCACACCGGTGATCGATGTTATAATTAGTGAGGCTAAGCGGGCGAAAGATTCCTACGCTAATCTTCATCATGAAGATATTAAGCGCGTGGTCTTAACAGGCGGCGGCGCTAACTTAATTGGGTTGCGAGAATACATTGCAAAGAGCCTCAATTTAGAAGTAGCTAAAGCTAATTCTTTCGAAGGGATTTATTACGAACGTCGCTTAGATCCAATTTTAAATGATTTGTCGACCGAGCTCGCAGTTTCTTTAGGGCTTGCTCTCAAGCCATTTATTGAATAAAAAAATATGCAAACTCCTAGCGGATTCCAATTTAGCGAGAGTGATGGAGTGAAAAAAGAGACTACTGAAGTTGGTCTTCCTTGGCGTATCTTCCTTTTTTCTCTATTAATAGCCGTGACTTCCATCGTGGCTTACCTTGGTTTGGAGTTTGGCTACAAGCCTTATCTAAATTCTCGTATCACTAATTTAGAAGGCTCGATCGACACCCTTATCAAATCTATTCCGAAAGCCGAGCAAGATTCCTTTCTAGCCTTTTATTCGCAGCTCGCCAATCTTCAGGGCCTGCTTTTAACTCACACCTCGACCGCCGCCATTTGGCCAATTTTAGAAAATAGCACTAATGCCCGTGTTTATTACAATTTCGTAGACTTTAGGCTCAAAGACAGGCGTATCAATCTCGAAGGTATCGCCGAAAGTTACGAAGCCCTCTCCCAACAATTAGAAGCTTTCAATCAGGTGAAACAAATCGAACAAACCGTCGTGAACGAATCTCAAGCTGTCAAAGAAGGGGTGAAGTTTCGCCTTTTCCTCATCTTAAAGCCAGAGGTTTTTGAGACTAAATAAAATTATGAGAAGTACCGCCAAAAGAAGTGTGAGTTTGCTCTTCAGCCTATTTTTCATTTTCGTAGCAATTGCTTTTTATATCTTTTTTGTTCGCCCCTCATACATGAGTATTTTAGAATTACGCGGCACCATCGCTTCCAAAGATACTTTTTATACTGAGCAAAGTCAGGCGATTAAAAAAGTTAAAGATTTAATTACTAAATATAAGGGCTCCACTAAGTTCCAAGAAACACTCTCTCTTTCTTTTCCGATTAAGGAAAATCTTTCCCTGGTTTTTTCTCAGCTTAAAGCTCTCGCTTCTATTAATGGTTTAAACGTTGGCTCATTTACTGTAAAGCCTTTGGCCTTCAAGCCCCTCGCTAAAAATAAATTAGTCAAAGAGGCCGGTGTCTTAGAGCTGGGGGTTAAGCTTTCTGGCTCATACACATCTTTTAAAGATTTTCTCTCTGGTTTAGAAAATAATATTCGTTTGATGGACGTGCAAAGTTTCACGATCGAGCGTGCCACTGCCAATTCTAATACCGACTTTTTCAACTTCAATTTAACCGTCCAAACCTACTACCAACCAGAAAAATAATTATGGCTATTGTTTTAAACGAAAAAAGAAATGGTTTCGACTTCTTCACCTTCTTAATTTTTATTTTCTTTTTTGTCGTCATTATTGGCGGCGGCTATTTTCTTTTCTTCGGTGCTACTCCCGGCATCGAGTTTGTCTCGCCCTCAATTTTAAAATCGACTAACGACATCGCTGGCATCGACTTCGATCCCTCTCAAGTTTTAAATAATAAGATTTTAAAATCCTTAAAACCTACCGGCGGTTTGCCAACCACGGGGGCGATTGGTCGCTCTAATCCTTTAATTTCTTTCTAAATGGACGACAAAGCTTTAATAGATAAATTAATTGGCGCTGACCTCATTAATTCGGCTGATGGCGCCAAGCTTCTTAACGAGGCTTCTTTTTCACATAAAGGCGTTGACGTACTCATCTTAGAAAAAAAGTTAGTCGACGAAGCTGATTTAATCAAAATTAAAAGCGATCTAATCGGCGTACCATATAAAAAAGTTAATCCTGCCGAAATTACTGAAGACTTAATGAGGTCTCTTCCTCAGGAGACGGTTGTAAATTATAAAGTAATTCCTTTGAGTTTAGATAAAAATCTTTTAGTGGTGGGTATGGTGAATCCTAAAGATAGGGGAGCGCAAGAAGCTTTAAAATTTTTAGCTAACCAGAAAAAGTTAAGTATGGGAGTTTTTT
>JAHFLM010000001.1 GCA_023244865.1 Candidatus Harrisonbacteria bacterium
ATGATGACATTAACTATGGGTGGGACAAGGCTTTGGCAGCTTGGCAGGCAGGGGATAGGGACTCAGCCTTTATTAATTTGGGCCACGTGTTGCATCTCACTCAAGATTTAACCGTGCCAGAACATACACGGAACGATCCGCATCCTTCCGGCAGCCCATATGAGGAATTTACTAACACGGCTCCGCTCACACTTCATTTTAGTGAGCCACCTATTTTAAGTTCCGTAGATGATTATTTTAATACTCTGGCAAATTTTACGAATCATAATTTTTTTACAAATGATACGCTCAATTCAGCAATTTATTCTGAGCCAAAGATTGATAAAGAAGTTGAAAAAGATGGAATTATATATGGTGTAAGGAATATCGATGGTAAGGAAGCTATTATTTTACGAATAGATAAGTCTGCTATTGGTGGAGCAAATATCTATACAGTTAAAACCCCCATCGTCCTCGCCTCCTACTACGACATCCTCGGTAACAAAGCTGTCACTTATGGAGCCGGGCTCATCGCTTTCTTTTTTGAATCGGTTGGGCAAAACATGAAAATTCGCCCCGCCCTCCTTGGCCGTCCCCGCACTTTCAGCTCGCAAATTTTGGTTGGTGAACCCCTCGGCACGACGAAGCCTTTGGCGGAGTCGGCTAACAATATTAAACTCCTCGCCAACATCAAGCTCACCCTCAGCACCATCTTAAACCTCAAAACCAACCCCTTAAATCTCTTCGACGGTTATTTTAGCCCCAACAACCCCACCCCCTTCACTTGGCCATCCGGCATGCCGATTGCCTTTGGCGGCGCCGGCAGCTCGGGCGCCCCACCAGGCGACCCCGAATATATGATCTACGTCATCGACCCCGGCAAAGGCGGGGACGCCATTATCCTTTATGGCTATTGGTCGAGCGACCAATTCGTTTCCGCAGATTCCGAAGAAAATAATTCCTAGCTATTGACAAATTATTTATTTAGAGTATAATATGGGGGTAGATCGAACATTCCAAAACACTTACACAGGAGCTCATTCATGTTGTCTTCGGACTCGCTTAACAGACCGTGTCGTTTTCCCAAGGCCCCAGAATTTCAAAGCCACGCCAACGGAGATCGTCAGATCGAAACCTCGATTACCTTGGCCATGATCCTCGCCGAATTTCAGAAGGACCTTCCAGACGAGGGTATCTCAGAAGTGAGGTTGGTGGATTGGATGGGTGTGCCAGTAAAAACTTCGGAGTTGCGCGACCTCGGTTGCTTCGCATGTGACGTGTACACGTCAAGAGGTTGGGAAGCCGCGAAATTCTGGATCCTCCCCATTCAGCAATAGGTGATTCGATGTTCATCAAAAGCCCCCGCAACTGCCGGGGCTTTTTAATTTTTCTGTAATCAGAAAAATTATCCTGCGAAGTTTTAACGAAGTAGGATTACAATTAGGATTGACATTTTTACCTTTTAATTTAAACTAATCCTCAGTTCGTTGAGCCCCCACACCTCTTTTTAGGAGGACTACTCTCATGAGTACTCCGCGCAGAAAACTTGTTTTGGCGATCGTATCTTTGAGTTTGCTGGCATTTTGCGGTTTGAGTAACGCTGAAAAGGCAGAGAAACAAGAAGTTAAATCCAAAGAATACAAAGTCGAAGTTTATATCGGCCAAGAACATCTGCCAGATTTTCAAGGATGTAAGACTTGGGTTAGTATTGGTGTTGATCCATCATGTCCGCATTTTTCGGGCTTCGAGATTGTTGGCTCCAATCCTAACGCCGAAGTAATGCATTCACTTTCGGATGGCTCGGTGTACATCAAGTTCAATGAGCCAATAACCAACGCAAAGGTTATGGTTAGATACGAAGCCAATAGCTCCAACGGGATTAAGGTAGTTGTAAAAGACGACAATAATCTCGAGGTTCTTATCTCAAGTAATGATCTTAGCTACAAAGTTTGGAGTCATATCATTAACCCTCCGCCAAAAGAAGAAAAGAAGTAATTTTGAATAAATATTAAATCCCCACGAGGGGATTTTTTTATCTATCACCTCGAGTGAAACGAGAAGGTCTAGCGTTAGCGGGTTTTAATATTAATATGAACTAACGTTCTAGATCTCCTCGTCCTAATTCTCAGAATTAGAACTCGAGATGACATGCTAATAAATGCTAAAATAAAACAGTGATCATTCCTTCGATCAATGCGCAGAATCAGGCAGACGCGGCTTTTCAAATCAAAGCTTGCTCGACTTTTTTGTCTAAAAAAACCGGGTGGCTGCATTTGGACTTTTCAGACGGGGAATTCGGCTCGATCAAAACCTGGGGTAACTTTTCCAAATTAAATTCTATTAATAAACATTATTCCACCGAGGTTCACTTAATGACTAAGAGGCCAGAAAAGTTTTTGATTCCTTGCGCCAAAGCCAAAATCAAAAGAGTGATTGTTCACCTCGAGTCCATCTCAAATTTTCAAAAGTTATTTTTAGCCTCTCGAGCCTTGAAGCTCGAGCTCGCTCTTGCCATTAACCCCGAAACCTCCGCCTCTCAACTTCTTCTCTATCCTCAAGTTTCTTTTTTCACCATCCTCGCCGTCCACCCCGGCAAGAGCGCCCAAAAAATTCAACATAACACCATTTCAAAAATCAAATTTCTCAAGGCACATTTCCCCAAAGCCAAAATTGAAGTCGATGGGGGAGTGACCGCGGAAAATATCAAAGCTCTCAAGCAGGCCGGCGCCACCCACCTAGTCGCCCACCACGCTATTTTCAAAACCGAGGATTATAAAAATAATTTTTTGAAGTTGAAAAAGTAATTTATAAGTATTCCAAAATGCCAAGTAGATTACCACGGGAGTTTTGTGATTAATTTTTAAATATTGAATAGATTCTACCCTCCTTCGCATAAAGCTACGGACGGGCACAGCGCCTCAATTCCGAATTGATTCTTTGGGGAGATAAATGAGTGGATCCCGGATGAGTACTCCGGGACGACGAGTACGTCGATTGGGAGCGGGCTCTGAATGACCCACCTTCGCATGAAGCTTCGGCGAGGCACGGCAGTATGAAAAATTAAAAAAAATTAACCTCGCAATGACAGTAAAATAAAAAAACAGCCACCACTTGCGCGTGGTAGACTGTTTGCTTTAAGAGATACTTCCCTTTATATCCTGACTTCAATTTTCAAAGATCACAAACTTTTTCCCGCTTCGATTTGTTGAGAGATAATGTCGAGCACATCATTGAGTCTCTGGATGATTGATGGCCTATCTCTTTCCAGTGGGCGAATATTCAAGATTAATGCCACCTCAGTCATGTCGCAATTTTCACCTTGCGTCGCAATCCAGGCATCTGAAACTTTAGCAGCCACCCCAGCATTTAGTGACACATCCGGCACCTTTGTCCCTGCATTGCAAACAATGAGTATCGAACAGCGGCTACATCCTTCGCAATCTGGTAAACCGTTCACCGTGAGCGTGAAGCCATTCCTGGCAATAATCATAAGACCCCCATGTTGAATTTGCGCTTGTTCTGGTATTTAGACGTAACGACCGATAGATCTATTACACTATCGAATCCCATCTTGAATTTCGGGTTGTTCTGGCATTTAAGCCGTAACCACCTAGTGATCCATTACACTTTCATAAAAAACAACAAAAAACAGCCGCTTTTGCGACTGTTTGCCTATTTTTACCATTAGTAGTGACCTTCAAGTGTGGTTGGCTTATCTACGAAGTTGTCTTTCAAGATTTTATCGATCACCCGAGCTAGGCTAGAGAGAATTTTGGTTGCGTCATCGCTTTTGAATCGGATATCTACCTGACCTTCTATGCCAGAAAGAGGCTCCCCAACCCAATCGACGTCAACTTCTTTCATCAAATCAAGTTCGGTCAAAACTTCTACCAATCTCAGCTTTTGTCTGGCTTTTCCAAAAGACTGGTAGTCAATTCTCCATTTTTGCCTTTCAGCTTCTAGCTGTTTAGCTTCAACCTGAAAATATTGGTTTCGAAACTTCATGATCAACCTCCTTCTGGGGTGTTTGTTAACATGCAAAGTTATTGTACAAGAGTTTGTCCATTAGTATGGAAAGCTTCCGAAGTACGCTGTCCATACTTTGATCCAGGAATCGAAAGCTGAGTTTTGAGCTCATTCCTGTTACGCTTTCTTCGCTCTCTTTAATTTCAACTTTTCTCAATAAACCAATGTCAATCAAAGCTTCTGCTATCGAGACTTCCTGTCTCGCTTCACCTAAGGAGCTAACTTCAATCGTCCAAATCTGTAATACATGATCAGTCTGCGTTGCTTTAACGCTAAAATGTTCATTTTCAAAAATCATGATTAACCCTCTCCTTCCATTCTCTCGGCAACGGTGGTGTTAGCCAAAATCGCGGTAATTAACCTTCCTATGTCAGAAAAAGCAACAATCAGTCCATTGTGATTCGAAAATTGAATTTCAATAGAGCACTGTGTTTTGTCAGCATTTTTTTCATATTTGGTAACCTCCGCGCCTGGCATTAAGAATGCTTTTGCTACATCGGTTAATTCGGCGGCCTGCCCTACTTTTCCCTTTGACTCCACTTGAAACAGATAGGTATTTTCACTTGACCCCACCTGCTCAACCAAGAGTTTGAAATACTGACTTTCAAATTTCATAATCGATCTCCTTTTTGGTTTGAGATGATTTAATCAACGAGTGTAAAATTCACAATAACTTGATCAACCAGATTTCCAATTTGGCCAAGGATTACACCCCTCGCCCAGTTTGGAAAACGAATTTGTAAGCTGCAATAGCTTCGCTCTGGATTTTCATGGTAAAGCAAAACTTCTATGCCACCCATTAGATGTCGAAGTAAATTATCCAGGGAACATTTCTGACGTTCTTCTTGTTTCGCATAACAAGTTATCGTCCAGTCTTGTTTGGGTCCATCATGCTTAGTTGCAATGATCGTAAAGTATTCACTTTCGAATTTTAGCATCGCCGTCCCCCTATCTTGCTTGAGTTACTCGGTATGACCAGAAACAAATCCAATTATCTGACTAAGTCTTTGAATTACTGAAGGCTGATGCTGTTCGAGTGGTCGAATATGCAAGGTGATAGAGACTTCGGTAAAGCGCTCATTTTCTTGCTGGCCAGCAATACAAGCTCCAGGGACTCTCGTGGCTACCACAACAGATAGCGAGTCACGCTTCATTCTGGTTCCCGGTTCACATGAAACTTTGAGCATGCAGCAGCTACATCCATCATTATCTGGTAAGCCAATTACTTCAATTTTAAAGCATTTGAACTGCAGAAGCATTGCGATCTCCTTATTCAGTTGTGTTTTGAGGTGGGGAATCCAGCTCATTTGTTCTGCCGGCATCATACCAAAAATAGGCTATTTTGTCAAATAAAGCCTAGATACCAAGCGATTTCCTGAATTTATTTCAGGACCTTCCATGGGTCGGCACTCAATCATTAGCCTTTTCGCCGTTATCAAAAATTGAGCTTTTTATTAACTAAAACAAAAACATCCCAATGAAGATCCTGAGGTAAATTCAGGAAGACCCATACCAGCCGAACCCTTTTGCTTCATATTACAGTTAGTGTTGACAAAAACGCCCATTATGCTATACTATCCCCAGTTCCTAATACTAGTTCCGGTGATCTCTAGTTCGCGTATCGCATTTGGCGAACGCGATTAGTTTACTACTGAATATGCAAACTCGATGGCTTCCCAGCCGCATCAAGCTTGCCGACCCCAGTAGCTAAGCTAAGTGGAGCCGCATGGTAAAAAGCTTTTACAGGTAATAAGGTGATTTCTCCGTCACCGTTCCCTGGCTTGCCATAGGCAAGCCTAGTTTGTGGGTTAAGCTACCAAGTTGATCCCAAATTAGCTAAAGTCTATCCACGGCCCCGATCTTAAATTTCCTAGCCTTCTCGTGTTCATCGGCTAGTGAAATATTCATGGCGCGTCGCATGGTACGCCTTGAGAGGTCCACACAGAGATCACCGTTTTTTCAAATACGACTCTAGAGAGTTTGCCTTCCCTCAAAGTAAGGCGGCATTTGGTAAAAAAGGGGACCGTGACCCGGTTCTGGCGCCCCTATCACCAAGTGGAACAGTGTGCAAAAGTTAGCAAAAGACACTCGCAGATTTAAGTGTCCACACTGTGCCGATCGATCCTGACCATCTTATTCAACACGGATGGTTGCGTAGCGAGGTTCTTCTCGCTTAGATGTCGAAGTCCACACCTCTAGTAGTTGGTTTTGCTCTCTTAGCTCAGTTGGATAGAGCAACGGATTTCTAATCCGTAGGTCCCTGGTTCGAATCCTGGAGAGAGTATTTACCCCCGATTTATTTCGGGGGTGTTTTTTTACCCGCCCCCGGTTTGTCATCCCGGAGTTAATTTTGTTTATTTTTTTATACTGTCATTCAGAGCCCAACTTTGTTTAATTTTTGAATAAAAAATTAAACAAAGTTGAGGCGTGGAATCTACTTGTAGTGAGCTTGTCGAATCTATTCAATATTTAAAAAATAAATTACTCAGATTTACTTAATTCGAGATTGCCACCCCGGATGAGTACTCCGGGGTAAACTTGCTTGAAGGCCTCCTCGCTCTAATTCTCGGAATTAGGACTCGAGATGACAGCCTGGCGTGTTATAATTTAAAAGTGAACATCTGCACTCTTCACGAAGAAAAATTAAAGTTTTTAGAAGAGAAAGCGGCCGCGATTCGCTACGACCTGATCGAGGCCGTCATTAACGCTGGCTCGGGCCACATCGCTGGCCCCCTTGGCATGGCGGACATTTTTTCCGCCCTCTATTTTCATATTTTAAATCACAATCCCAAGCGTCCTAATTGGGCCGACCGTGATCGCGTGGTTTTAAGCAATGGCCATATTTGCCCCGTGCTTTACGCCACTCTCGCCCACGCCGGCTATTTTCCAATTAAAGAATTAGAAACTCTTCGCAAGCTCGGTTCCCGTCTCCAAGGCCACCCACATCGCGGCTCCTGCCCCGGTGTCGAAACCACTTCCGGCCCCCTCGGCTCCGGCCTCTCTCAGGCCGCCGGTCTCGCTTTGGCCGCCCGCCTTAATCAAGAAACTCACTACACCTACTGCCTTCTTTCCGATGGCGAACACGAGGAGGGGAATCTTTGGGAGGCTGCTATGTTTATCGCCAAAAATAAATTAAATAACTTAATCGCCATCGTAGACCGTAACAATATTCAAATCGACGGCATGACCGAAACCGTCATGCCGCTCGAGCCGCTCGGCAAAAAATACGAAGCTTTTAACTGGCAGGTTTTGGAAATCGACGGCCACAACATCAAGCAATTTGTCGACGCCGTTAACATCGCCAAAGCTACTTACGAAAAACCCACCGTTATTATCGCGCACACTATCCCAGGCAAAGGCGTAGATTTTATGGAGTATGATTATCACTGGCACAGCAAAACCTTTTCCAAAGATGAAGCCAAGCTCGCTCTTTCCGAACTCCGCACTCTCAAAGGCCGCATCCAAAGCGAACACCAATAACACGAGACATGAGCCACTTAACACGAATCATAATACATAACAGCTTGTCATTCAGAGCCCAATTCCGTTTGATTCTCCAAAGAATCAATTCGGAATTGAGGCGTGGAATCTTCCATGTCTTTCAGTTAACAATGACTAGATTCCTGCCTCCGCAGGAATGACAAGCTAAACCCATGCTCAACCCTAAACTAAAACTCAATCCTAAGCTTTTTGATAAAAAAGTAGAGCAACTCCCAACTCGCAATGGCTATGGCGAAGGTTTATTAGAATTGGGCGACACGCACGAAGATGTCGTCGCTCTTTGCGCCGACCTCACCGAATCCACTCGCACTGAAGCCTTTGTGAAAAAATTCCCAAACAGATTTTTTGAAATGGGTGTTGCCGAACAAAACTTAGCCACAGTCGCCGCCGGCCTCGGTATCTCCGGCAAAATTCCTTTCATCACTTCCTACGCCACCTTCTCCCCCGGCCGCAATTGGGAACAAATCAGGACCACGATTTGCTACAACAACAGCAACGTCAAAGTCGTCGGTTGCCACACCGGCCTTTCCGTCGGCCCCGATGGCGCTACCCACCAAGCTCTCGAAGACATTGCTCTAATGCGCGTTCTCCCCAACATGAAAGTTTTTGTGCCGTGCGACATGCTCGAAGCGAAAAAAATCACCAAAGCCATCGCCGACGTCTATGGCCCTTGCTACTTAAGACTCACTCGCGAAAAAACTCCAGTGATCACCACCGAAAAATCACCATTCACTTTAGGTAAAGGCGATATCTTTTGGCAAAGTAAAAATCCGAAAGTAGCCATCTTTGCTGCCGGCCCGGTTATTTACGAAGCCCTTCTCGCCGCCCGAGATTTGGAAAAAGAAAAAATCGAGGTAGAGGTCATCTGCCTCCATAGCGTTAAGCCTCTCGACCATCATTTAATTTTAGATAGCGCAAAAAAGGTCAAAGGGGTCGTCGTCGTCGAAGAGCATCAAGTCGCTGGTGGTTTGGGCAGCGCCATCGCCGAACTTTTAGCGCAGTCACTGCCTAAGCCCATGAAATTCATTGGCATAGAAGACAGTTTTGGCGAGAGTGGCACCCCAGAGGAACTTTTGTTAAAATATGGCATATCAGGCGAAAGAATTAAGGCAGCCGTTAAAAAGCTTCTTTAATCAAATCAACCCATTTATGTATCGCGTTATTACTTTAGGTGGAGCCACTTATGATGTGTTTTTAAAAAGCGAGGCCTTTCGGGAAGTTTCCGACCCTCATTTTAAAGGTGATAGTGATTTCCCTGGCGGTGTCGCCGAATGTTTTGCCTTAGGCAGTAAAATTGCTCTCGATGAAATTATTAAAACCACAGGCGGTGGCGGGACTAACGCCGCCGTCACTTTTGCTCGCCAAGGTTTAAAGACCGCTGCCATTTACAAAGTCGGTCGCGATGTTTTTGGCGGTGAAATTATTAATGAACTCACCACCGAAAATGTAAAAAGTTTTGCGAACATCGACCCCAAAGAACCAACCGGCTATTCCACCATTCTTTTAAGTCCGACAGGGGAGCGAACAGTTTTAGTTTACCGGGGTGCTGGTGGTAAATTAAGTCCCGCCGAAATTCCTTTAGAAAAACTTCGTTGTGATTGGCTTTATGTGACCCCGGGCAATATTCCTCTTAAAGTTTTAGAAAAAGTTTTAGACTACGCTGATCGTAAAGAAATTTTCGTGGCCATGAATCCTTCGGGCTTTTACATCGAGCAGGGGATTAAGACCTTGGCTGAACTTTTTAAAAATATTAAAGTTTTAATTTTAAACCAAGACGAAGCCGCTGAACTTACTAACTTACCCAACGAAGCATCGCGCCCTATTTTAGACAAACTCTGCGAATATTTTAAATGCATGGTCGTGATGACCAATGGCAAGCACGGCGCCCTAGTGAAGGCCGAAGATAAGCTTTATGAAGTCGGCACCTTCAAAGAAAAGGCGATCGTGGATAGGACCGGCGCCGGTGACGCCTTCGGTTCCGGCTTCGTCGCCGGCCTAATCGAAAAGCACGGCAAAGACATCGAATACGCCATCCGCCTCGCCTCCGCGAACGCCACTTCCGTAGTAGAAGTCATCGGCGCCAAACCCGGCATCCTCACCAACCGCGCATTCGAAAACAGCCCCCGTTTCAAAAAACTAACGATCAAGAAGTCTAATTATTCTAGTTAGTTTACTTTTTAAACTGTCATTCAGAGCCCAATTCCATTTGATTCGTTAGGATCAAATTGGAATTGAGGCATGGAATCTACTCAATATCTAAAACAAATTTAATCGCATTTTACAAGCAAAAACCCCTTATTTTAAGCCTGTCCTATGTTATATTGACTTTTTACTATATTTTGTGGTATAATCAAGATAGAACACAAACAGGCGCGTTGTCTGAAAAATTTAGCGTTTCTCAACTCATTTCGCAAAGGAACCATGTTATGAAACTTGAATGGAAAGCGACCCAGTGGAAAGAAGAAGAGCCTGGCATTATTACTTTCAGTCTGGAACCGGAGGTTCTCTCTGGTTCAGAATGGGAGAGGGATTTGTTTGATTCTGGCAGTTGCCAGAACTTCTCACCTGACGCATTGATCATGCTCAATCACGCCGACTTCAAGTCGACGCCTGAGCCGGTCAATGTCACCGTCATGAAGGGTCGGATATTTCACGACCTATCGAGATTTGAAAGGCCAAGCATCGGCGTTCTTCGGGCAGAGGCTCGAAGACGAGGTCTTCGGGATCCCAATCCCGACCTTGCCTGTCTGATGCGTCAAGCTTTTCCTAACTCGGAGGTGCGGAAGATGGGTCTTCGATGGCTCGTAGCTGCCCATAAACCGATCATCGTTCATGGTGGTGAGCGCCTCCTTGGTAGTTACTGCATGAACGACTACCCGTGTGTGAGCGCCTTCGTTGGTGAACATAGCTACGGATTTCTGGGTGGCGACGGATTTGCCTTCATCGGCTAATCCAAGAAAGTTCAATTTTCTCAACTCCATTTTGCAAAGGAAAGTGTCTATGGTTTGCACACCTGCTAATCTGGCTGACTTCGAATTTCGGACGCAGTACACGGTCATCAATTGTCCGACTCGTCACGAAATCGGCCTCGCGGTTGTGGACGGCAAGCTCATCATTGTTACCGTTGAAGATAGCGAGCCAAAGCTCCTTACGCTTCAAGCTCTCGAGCTTCACAATGAGGGCTCTGGTCATCTTGAGCTCGTTGGTCCCGTTCCCGATCGTGACGATCTTGAATTCGTTGCCAATCTCATTCCCGAGAGCCGCACCGGCTGGGTCATGATCCGCCTGATCGAGAACCCCTAGCTCGAAGTAGTTCGATCGACGCTAACCCCAAGGCCTCACGTCAAAAAACGTGAGGCCTTTTTATTCCTCACTTGTCTTGTGTTATGTGTCTCGTGCCTCGTGATTCCCTCATGCTATAATTTAAGTAGTTATTGCCCATGAAAAATTATCAGGATTTTTTATCTAAAATTCTTCGTATTCCGAAAATCTCCTTCCAAAATTTGGAGGCTGATTTGGAAAAAGTTTCTGGTGAGGCTGGTGTTTTGGAAAAACTTTACGAAAAAAACCAGCAGATTATTTTAGAAAAAATGAATGTCTTGGGTTTGCGTCGTGACGCTTCCGCTTTTGAAATTTACGATGCCTTGTTGAGTAAAATCGACGCTGATGATTTTTCTCTCGTTGAGCGAATTGGTCACCGTCATCAAAAAGGCTTTGAAGCTTCGCAAACCATCGCTAATTTTGTGGCCCAAATGCACCCCATGCCCACCGGCTTTTTCTTGAAGCGTGATAAAGCCAAAGAACTTTTAGCCAAAGAGCCACCTTTAAAAATCATGGCCTTCCTTGGCTATTCGAGAGTAGAAGATATGCTCGCCAAAGAAAATCTCGACGAGGTTTATAGCGCCCTAAGATTTATCGAAGACACCGAATGGCAAAATAATATTTTCTTTAGGCAATATGAATCTTTAAAGCCAAGCGATTTTGAAAACCGTCCCATTGAACTCAAGCCTTTAAGTGAAAAATGGGTGCCTTCTGCGCAAAACTTTATTAAGAAAAAGTATCACAACGTGAGCCACTTGAAAGAGCTCGGTGTGATTTTTATTATTCCGTCTTTCCTCGGCGTGTCTGGCGAAGCCTTGCGCCTCGTCGCCTTACTTTCTCACTACCTCTACGAAATTTCTTACTACTCCACTATTTTTGAAAGAGAATTAGCTGAAGACGAAGTTACTTTTGCTTTTAACCTGATTTCCACTTTAAGAGGGGACACGATTCAAAAAAGATTACCCGAAGATTTAACCGAAGCTCGTCGCCCCAGATTTTTAGTCATTCAAAGATATTTGGCTAAAGATGATGAAAATGATTGGCGCTTGTTTGAGCCACGCATTAATCCTGAAGCTTTGCATTGGCTTCGTGCCGAGGCCGACATTGTGAAGCTCGACCGTGGCTTAGAATTTTGGAAAGACACTGGCTGGGTCGCCGACTTTTTCAAAACCGAAGTTGGTGTAGAAGTATTAGTCAGTTTTGATTTAGTCGACACTGTGATGGAGCTCGTGAAGGCGCGTGAGATGACTAAATATTTGTATCACGAGCAAGAAGCTCTCTGGAATCAAATCTTCATAGAATATTTTAGCCCTGAAGAATTAGAAAGATTGTCGCAAGAAAATATCGTGAAAGGCTGGTTTGAAATATAAAACACAAGACATGAGTCACGTATCACATAACACAATACCCATGTCATTCAGAGCCCAATTCCGTTTGATTCCCCAAAGAATCAATTCGGAATCGAGGTGTGGAATCTTCTTCGTCTACCACCAATCAACGATTAGATTCCTGCCTCCGCAGGAATGACAAAATACATGACTAACCTTCTAGACTTAATAAAAAAATATCAATCGCAGAAAAAAGCTATCGGTCATTTTAATTTTGCCGAGAGCTCGGTTTTCAAAGCGATCTTGGAATGCTCACGCGAACTTTCAGTGCCGATCATTTTAGGCACCTCGGAAGGCGAGCGAGATTTTTTAAGCGTCTCTCAGGCGGTAGCTTGGGTGAAAGCCGCGCGTCATGATGGCTACGAAGTTTTCTTAAACGCCGATCACACTAAGTCTTTCGACAAAGCCATTGAAGCTATCAACGCTGGTTACGACGCCGTGCTTTTTGACGGTGGCCATTTACCCCTCGAAGAAAATATTAAAATCACAAAGCGTGTTGTTGAATATGCTAAAGCTAAAAATCCTAATATCGTTATTGAAGGCGAGCTTGGTTACATTGGCAATTCTTCTAAGCTCTTGAAAGAACTTCCAGAAGGTGCCGCAGTTTTAGCTAACCAATTAACCAAAGCTCTCGAGGCTAAACATTTCGTAGAAGAAACCGGCGTGGACATGTTAGCTCCAGCTGTCGGCAACATCCACGGCATGCTCATTCACGCCAAAGAGCCAGACCTTAATATTGGAAGAATTAAAGAAATTAAAGAGTTGGTTTCTATTCCGCTCGTGCTTCATGGTGCCTCCGGTAATTCCGATTCAGACATCCAAAGAGCCGTTCATGCCGGCGTCAGCATTGTTCATATTAATACCGAAATTCGCCTGGCTTGGCGCAACGCCCTCGACGCCGCCCTTCTCAAAGACACCGACGAAATCTCCCCCTATAAACTCTTAGAAGCTCCTATCGTAGAAGTTAAAAGAGTGATCCGCCACAAGCTCAGCCTTTATTCGAAGTAGCCCCCATATTCTCGGAATTAGAACTCAAGATGACAGGTAAAGGGTAACTTGCTTTTTTGGCTCTCTTATGTTAATAATTAATGACTATGCAATTATCTGCTGATGTAAGAAATATTTTCGGTAAGCGTCTCAACGCTTCTAGGGTCGCTGGTTTAGTGCCCGCCGAGCTTTATGGTTTTGAAGTTAAGAACCTCCATCTTTTTGTTACTTTGAAAGAGCTTAAAAAGGCTTTGAAAGAAGTAGGGGAAAACTCTGTTATCGATCTTCAAGTAAAGGGTGATGGCAAAGAAGCTACTCATCCAGTTTTAATCCAAGGTTTGCAAAAACATCCAGTCTCCGATGAATTAATCGGCGTGGATTTTTACGAGGTAGACATGAAGAAGGAAACCGAGGCTAATATTCCTGTGGAGTTGGTTGGTGAAGCGCCAGCCGTTAAGCTCCACGCTGGTATTTTAGTAAAGGTGTTGCAAGAAATCGAAGTCCGAGCTTTACCTATCAATCTCCCATCAAAAATCTTAGTTAATCTTTCCAGTCTTACAGAGATCAACCAATCTTTAATGGTAAAGGATTTAGATCTATCCCAATTCGCCGGAAAAAATGTTAAAATCTTAACTGAGCCAGACAGCACAATCGTGATTGTTAAAGCTCAAATGACCGAAGAGGAAGAAGCCGCCTTAGTAGCTGCAAACTCCACTGGTGTGGATGCCGTTAAGGTAGAAGCCGAAGAAAAGAAGAAAGCTGAAGAAGCTAACGCCGCTGTTTCTGCCGAAGCCCCTGCTAAGAAGTAGGCACTCTTTCTCATAATTTATTTTACATATGCCTGTCTTTAAACGACCTCATTTTTTAGCGTCAATTTTTTTGCTATTTGTTTTATTCTCTTCGGCTTTTGCCGCCACAACTCCTGTCAGTAACGAAGACCGCAAGGTCTTGGAGCAACAGCTTATTGAGCTAGAGAAGCAAATTAACCAAACCGAAACCCTGGTCACTGGCTTCAAAGAGAAGGGAAAAACTTTAAATAAAGAAATCGGTGGCCTAGATAAAGAAATCACTAAAACTAACCTTCAAATTAAGGCGATTGATTTGACGATCAATAAAATCAATCAAGAAGTTAGAGAAAATGAGGGTAAAATTTCTGCGACTGAAATTCAACTTAACAATAAAAAGGAAGCTCTCTCTAGCACTTTAAACGCGCTTTACGATCAAGAGAGCACGAGTCTAATCGAAATTTTAATTAGTAGTCATTCACTTTCTAGTTTTTTTGATAACTTAAATAGCCTAGAGTCTTTGCAGAGTAATTTAGGTGAGGTGCTCGATGATGTCGAGAAAGCTCGAGACGAACTAGTTGATCAAAAGCAGGACTTAGCTCTAAAGAAAACAGACCAAGGTAACTTGAGACAGTTCCGAGATCAATCCAAAAAAGAATTAGAGGAAAACAAGCTAGAAAAGAAAGACTTGTTGGCGATTACAAAGGGGAAAGAATCGGCCTACCAAGAGATTGTGACTATTTCTAAAAAGACGGCGGCTCAAATTAGAAATCGAATCTTCGAATTCTTGGGCGGTGGCCAGCTCTCTTTTGAGGACGCGTATAAATTAGCCAAGCAGGCAGGGGATTTGACCGGCATGCAACCCGCCATGATTCTAGCTGTACTTGATAGGGAGTCTGCTTTTGGCCAAAATGTGGGTCGCTGCAAGTATCAAGGTGCGATGCATCCCAAAAGAGACATCCCTATCTTTCTTGCCATCACTAAGGCCCTGGGTTTAGATCCTGACACGATGCTTGTCTCTTGTGCTAATAAGGACGGTGCCTACGGTGGCGCCATGGGCCCAACTCAGTTTATTCCCTCCACTTGGCAACTTTATTCCGATGAAATTGGTTCTTTAACTGGCAATATTCCCCCTTCGCCATGGCGAAATCTCGACGCCTTTGTCGGTACCGGCCTTTATTTAAGCGACTCTTTTAATTCTTCGGCTTGTATCAATTACAGTAAACAAATTCCCGGAGAGGCTTTACTTTTAAGGAATCGTTGCACCGCGGCTAAGTATTATGCCGGCAGTCGCTGGATGACTTATCGTCTCACCTATGGCGACAAAGTTGCTCGCAAAGCTCAGGAATTTGAAGAGGATATCAAGAGCATCACCGCTGCCAACAACTAATAAAATGTTATTATTATAATATGAAGCGTTTTTGTTATTGCTTTATTTTTTTAGCCATCATCACCTTAAGTTTAGTGGTTGCCGCTAACCCAACTAATCCGAATTCTCTTCCAGATAATCAAAACTACGCTGAGACACGAGAGGTTAAAACAGGCTTCTTTAATTTTCTTAAAAGAATTTTATTTGGTACAGATAATTTCGGGGACGGAGAGACATCTGAGGTTAACCTTTTAAGTACTCCAGAAATCAATAAAGCCGATCAAGCTTTGGGTTTTAGGCGACTTCTTAACGATGCCGATAAACAAATCAATGAGATAGATAAGCATCTTACCTACATAACCAAGACTTTCAATAAAACCAATCTCAATAATGCTAGCGAGGTTTTGAAGAAGCTAAATTTTAAATTAGCCGATCTCAAATCTTTATCAGTCAATTTAAGGAGTCAGCTAAATACCCCAGATTTCGATTACGATGATTCTTCAGTTTTGCTAAAAGACCATCTCTTAGTCGATTTAAAAGACTTTCGTTCCAACCTTTTTATTTTTGAGAATTTAGAAAATTATTCTAAGTCTATTAAGAGTTTTGAAAAAGATTTATCTCGCCTAAAAACCAAACTCGATTTTCTGACCAAGCAAAAGAAAGATACCAAGGAAGCCGAAGCTTTAGCTAGGGAAATTTTTTCCAACCTAGAAGATTTTAAAGGCTATCTTTCTCTCAGTGAAGAATTAGATTATGAAAAGATTTTTAATTTTGAATCTTCTCTTGAGAAAAATAAGAATACTTTAAGCGACGAACTCTTCACCCTTCAGGGTTATATTAAAAAAGATGATTTAAGCAGAGTAGAAAGAGGGGAACGCGATAGCGCGAGAGCCTTCAATCCATCCAACCTCGGCGCCTCAGCCTTGCGCATCCTTTACCGCTAACTTATCCACCGACATTGACAGATTGACTGTTATTTCATAATCTTAAATTAGGTCTTCTTTCGGAGGGGGGGTGATCCACGGTCTAACCGGCAGCCTAAGGCGCCGGTTTTTTTATTCCCCACCTAACCACCACCCACCAAGTTTTAAAAATAAACTTTAATATAAAAAACAAAAAGTCCCCCTTTTGAAGAGTAAGACCGGGCTAGCACCCTCGGAGCGCTCTTCAAAAGGGGGACTTTTTGTTTTTTATATTTTATTTTTTAAACGCCTCAATTATTTTATCCATATCCCCCTCCATAATCTTCGGAATATTGTGCCACTTCTTTTCAATACGGTGGTCAGTGATCCTGTCCTGAGGGAAGTTATAAGTTCTAATTTTTTCAGATCTTTCGCCGTCACCAATCAATTCACGTCTAATGCCAGAGACTCGATCATGTTCTGCTTGGATTCTTGCCTCAAAAACTTTAGCGCGTAAAATTTCCATCGCCTTATCTTTATTTCTCGCCTGAGAGCGTTCATTTTGCGAAGCCACCACAACGCCAGTTGGCTTATGGACGATCCTTACCGCTGTTTCCACCTTGTTCACGTTCTGTCCGCCCGGGCCAGAAGATCTAAAGAAAGAAATCTCCAAATCTCCATTATTAATCGGTACCTCTTCCGCTTTCACGAGCGGCATTATTGCCACCGATGAAGTTGAGGTGTGGACTCGGCCAGCTCTTTCTGTGTCTGGCACGCGTTGCACTCGATGCACACCCGATTCCTGTTTCAAGTCATCGTAAACATGCTCACCCTCGAGTTCGGCCGTGATATTTTTATAACCATTAGTTGAAGTCGGGGCGTAGTCTAGGATAGTAAACATCCAAGCTCTTTTTTGAGCATAGCGTTGATACATACGAGCTAAATCCGCCGCAAAAATCGCCGACTCATCACCACCAGCCCCAGCTCTAATTTCTAAAATTATTTTCTGCCAGTTTTCCATAATATTTTCCTTATTACAAAGGCTCGATTAATTATAACCGAGCCTTTGTCGTTTACACCATTAAGCCTACTTATCTTCTTTATTCTTCTTTGCTACCTTAGCCTCTTTTTTCGCTTCTAGCTTAGCCACTTTAGTTCTAGCTGGCTTGGCTTCTGCCTTAGCTTTTCTAGCTTTGAACTTATCCACCTTACCCATGGCATCGATTAACTTCTCTTTACCGGTATAAAAAGGATGGCAGCCGGAACAAATTTCCACCTTTAATTCTGGCCTTGTGGAGCCAATCGTAAACTCTCTACCACAAGCACAAGTTACCTTGGCCTGATTAAAATATTGAGGATGAATTTCGCTTTTCATAATTATCTGTCATTCTACACAGAAACTTGTTTTTTGTCCAGCTTTTGCTTATTATAGCTGAAGTCGTTTGATTTTTGAATATTCGAGACTTTTATTAGCTGCCTAGAAAGGAGCCTTTCATGTACCCATTTCTTGATCCTTACCTGAAGTTAATTGAGGAGCGCCTTCTAAGAAAAGTAGTTCAGTACACTTTAATTGATTTAGAAAAGTTGCTCATTAGTTTAGGCGAAACAGTTGATCGAAAAAAAGTTGGCTTGGCTCGCGCCTTTTCTAATACGACGACCTTCTTTAGAATTAACGCCCTCCCTAATCAAATGGGGCACATGGAGCGCTTTTATTATTGGCTTTATCTACTTCTGGAATTCGATCCGCTTTTGGGTCAATTAAAAGATTTGAGGGGCGACTTCACGATCGATCAGTTTGATCGGGATTCAGAACTTTTCTTAAATGACGACCTCTCGCCTTTATTTGGTAGTGCGCCGACCCAACAGGTTTTTCTCCATCAGGTTTTTGAAGCCCTGAGACTGCGTCATTGTGCGCACACTCCACCGCGCGCCTTTTTCAGTAGCGACATTGCTTTCAATCTCTGTATGCTTTTACGAGATATGGAAATTTTCGCCTCTCTCGTTGAAGCTCCTCTGAAATTAGCCGAATGTAAATCTGAAGAGTGCAAAATGATCTCGCCTAACTTTATTTTGGCTGATTTCCAAGCCTTTGTACCATTAACGAACGCTCACTTTCAAAACAGAGAAACTCTCGCTTTGATTTACCTGAGCCAAATCTTCAATGTCTTCTACCATCAAAGCCTTTTCTCAATCGCCGATTTCAACCTTCCGCAAAATCTTTTAGCTTATCTAAGGAAGCAGTTAGAGGATTCTCCCGACTGGCCAATCATTCACGCCACCATGGTAAAATTCTCCACTCTGTCTCAAGTCTTTTTCCTTTCCTAATCGAAACCTCCTATTTGGAGGTTGTTTCTTCGCCACGCCGTAGCCTTAGCGAAGGCGGGTAACTATTTTAAATATTTAAAATTCACACTCTTCTCCGTGTATTTGTCTTTTCCTAAACTTGTTCTAAAATGAAACCAATGAGAGAGTTTTTCTACAGCATGTGGCAGATCGTCGAGATCGTGATCATCGCAGCCGCCACTGTTTTTTTAATTCGCGCTTTCATCGTGCAGCCCTTTCTCGTGAGTGGTTCCTCAATGTTTTCTACTTATGTAGATGGCGATTATGTTTTAGTGGATGAACTCACTTACAAATTCAAAGAGCCTAGCAGGGGAGACGTGATAGTTTTCCGCTACCCCCTAAAGCCCTCAGTTTTCTACATTAAAAGAGTCATGGGCTTGCCCAGTGACCACGTGGTGGTTAAGGGCGGCCAAGTTTACATTAATGATAAGCAGGTAGAGGAAACCTATCTAGACAAAGGGATTACGAGCAATGGCGACCTAGATATTGTGGTTAAGCCCGGTGAACTCTACGCTTTTGGAGATAATCGACCCCATAGCTACGATTCTCGGTTCTTTGGCCCAGTTCCATTTGACAATCTCATAGGATTAGTTAATTTAAGGTTATTACCTGTAGAAAGAGCTGAAATCATCAGGCGCCCAATCTACAATTAAATTCTTTATGAATAAAGCTATTAAAAAAGCCCCTGCCAAGAAGGAGGAGGCTGAAACAACAGCTGCTAAGCCAGCCAAAAGAGCCAGAAAGCCGGGCAAGTTTACCTTTCAGAGCGTCAAGGGCATGCACGATATTTTGCCAGTTGATCAGGTTTTTTGGGATAAAATTAGGAAGGAGGTTTTGAATATCTCCGATTATTATGGCTTTGAGCGGATCGACACTCCCGCCATTGAAAACGCCGCTGTTTTTGAAAAAGGCGTAGGTGCTGCCACCGACATTGTCGAAAAAGAAATGTTCTATATAAAAAGCGATGATAAGCTAGTTTTGCGTCCAGAATGCACTGCTTCGGTGGTGAGAGCTTATCTCGAACACGGCATGACGCACTTACCTCAGCCCGTGAAGCTTTATTACTTCGGCCCCATGTATCGTCATGAGCAGCCTCAAGAAGGTCGCTTCCGAGAATTTCACCAAGTAGGTTTCGAAATTTTAGGTTCTGAAAGCGATCCTATTTATGACGCTCAAGTGATTTTAGCCTGCTATCGTTTGCTCGAAGCCTGCAAACTTTCAAAGTTAGAAATTCACGTTAACACTATCGGTTGCCGCGTTTGCCGGCCGGTTTTCCGCCGCCGTTTATTGGAATACTATAAAAACAAACCAATCTGCAAAGATTGCCGCCGCCGCATTGTTACCAACCCCCTTCGTTTATTAGATTGCAAAGAAGAGAAGTGTGAAAAGTTCAAAAAAGATGCGCCAACGATTTTGGATTCCACCTGCAACAACTGCAACACTCACTTTAAGTCCGTCGTGGAATATTTAGACGAGTTAAAGATCCCTTATATTTTAGATAACAATTTAGTAAGAGGTTTAGATTACTACAGCCGCACTACTTTCGAAATTTTTGAAACCGGCTCCAAGCTCGCTTTGGCTGGTGGTGGTCGCTACGATTACTTAGTGGAAATTTTAGGTGGCAAGGTCACTCCAGCCGTCGGCGCCGCGCTCGGCGTTGAGCGTATTGTGAGTTTGATGCAAGAACGTAATCCAGAAATGGGCAGGAAGAGTAAGGTGGATGTTTTCTTAGTCCACATCGGCAGCTTAGCTAAAAAGAAATCTTTAGTTTTAATCGAAGAATTACGTAAGGGCGGAATTCGTGTGCGCGAAGCGCTTGGTAAAGATTCCATGAAGAGTCAGCTCCGCCAAGCCGACAAAGAAAATGTAACTTTAGCTTTAATTTATGGTCAGAAAGAAGCTTTTGAAGACACGATTATCATCCGTGATTTAGCTAACAGCTCTCAAGAAACCGTGCCACTAGAAAAGCTTGTCGCTGAAGTGAAGCGTCGTTTGAAGTAATGGAGAATTGCCTTTTCTGTAAAATCGCTAGTCATGAACTTAAGGCCAATTTCATCTATGAAGATGATAATGTCATGGCGATCTTAGATATTCATCCGTCTGCAACTGGTCACACTATGGTGATCCCGAAAGTGCACGCAAAAAACATGCTAGAGATTGAAGATTCCGCCATTCCCGAACTTTTTGCCACAGTAAAAAAAGTCCTACATCTTCTGAAAGATTCCCTTAACCCCAACGGCTTTACTATAGGAATCAATCATGGTAAGATCAGCGGACAGGAAATTGATCACCTGCATATTCATCTCATTCCGCGCTACGAAGGGGATCGAGGCAACTCGGTGCAATCAGTGGTCAACTTTTCTGCAGAAGACAGGCTTAATGGTTTAAAGAAACTTATTTTAAAAAATAATTAATTAAAAATGATTGATATCAAGAAAAAAGACGGCGAAACTCCAGCCTCTTTCATTTATCGTTTTACTAAAAAGGTGCAGCACAGCGGCGTTTTAAAGGAAAGTAAAAAGCGCCGATTTTATGAACGCCCAGCTAATAAGCGAAAGCGTCGTCTTTCTGCTCTCCATAGAGAGGTTAAAAAAGAAGAGACTAAACAAAACAAAAAGTTAGGTATATTTTAGAAATTAAAAATTTCTAACCCTGCAGAGCCTTGGCGAAGCAGGGCTTTTTGTTTATTATTAGACAATATTCACATCTAAATATTTAAATTATGTTAAAAGAAAAATTAATGGAGGACTTGAAGGGGGCGATGAAAGCCGGTGATCAATTTAAGGTTGAAGTAATCCGTGGCACCATGGCCGGAATTCAATCAAAAGCAATCGAAAATCGAGGCGCTGGTTTAAACGATGTTTTAACCGACCCTGAAATCGAAGACGTTTTAAGAAAAGAAGTTAAAAAAAGAAAAGACTCCGCTACTATGTTCCAAACCGGTGGCCGAGCCGACTTAGCCGAAAAAGAATTAAAAGAAATCGAAGTTCTCACCGTCTATCTTCCAAAGGAGTTAGACGCCGCCGAATTAGAGGTAAAAGTTAAGGCGATCGTTGAAGCCACCGCCTCCAAAGACTTCCCAACCGTCATCAAAGAAGTCATGGCCCAACTAAAAGGCCAAGCCGACGGCAAAACCATCTCGGAATTAGTTAAAAAACTTTTAGCCTAATCGCCCATAAACGCTCAACTGTCATTCAGAGCCCAATTCCGTTTGATTCCCCAAAGAATCAATTCGGAATTGAGGCGTGGAATCTATTCAATATTTAAAAATTAATCACAAAACTCCCGTGGTTTATCCTGAGCATGGTCGAAGGGCAATCTAATCCATACCAAGAACGATTCATGAAAATTCTTTTTATTTGTAGGGGAAATGTTGGGCGTAGTCAGATGGCTGAGGCCATGTTTAATAATCGAGCAAGTGATGAATTTCAAGCATTTTCAGCCGGAACATGGGTAAAAAATAAAAGTGGAGAAAGTATGCATGGTAGAAAAATCAACGAGCTTGATTCTGCTAAGGAGGTTATTAACTCTATAAGTGAAATCGGCATTGATATAGCTGATAATGAAAGAACTCAGCTTGATCCAAAGATGGTTGAAGACGCTGATCTAGTTATTGTGATGGCGGAAAAGCATACCCTTCCAGATTATTTGGAAGGCCAAGCCAAAGCTAGATATTGGGAGGTTTTAGATCCTAAGGATATGGATCAAGAATCTACTAACGAGATTCGTAATCAGATCAGTGGCCTAGTTGATGAGTTGATTAGTGAGCTTGGTGCTAAAAAATAGGATACTTAGGTATTTATTCTATTCCCCACTTTTTCTTCCGCATTTTTTAAGCTAAACTATCATTAAATGAAAACCCTGATTCTTTATGAAGAGGATGACTTTTCGCACGAAGCTGATTTAGCTCAAAAAATCTTAGATCAGCTAAGCCCTATCCTTCATTTAGAAAATAAATTTATAGAGGTCAACTTAGTCGGGGACGAGACGATGAAAACCAACGTTCATTCTTACGAGGCTAGGAGTGGCGTGCCCCGACCTGATATTTACCCTGCCATAAATCTTGGCGAGGTTTATTTAAACCCCAAACAAATCAAAGAAAGAGGCGAGGATTTTTCTTTTATGTTGATTCACGGCCTTCTCCATCTTTTAGGCTATGATCACTTAAAAGATGATGATAGAATTAAAATGGAAAGACAGGAGCAATTCCTTCTGTCGCAGCTTTCATGACTAATAATTCCGAATATTTAATTGGTTTAGATATCGGCTGCTCTTCGATTAAAGCGGTCGTAGGCGAGCTCGGCCGAGATGGTCGGGTTACTTTAGTTAAAGCGATTAAAAGCCCTATGCGAGGCATGAGGCGGGGGATGATTGATGATGCGAAGGAGGCAGCTGGAGCTGTTAATATTTTTCTTAGCTCTATTCGGCGTGATTTTCCTTTAAGCCTAAAAAATATTTATTTAAATACTGGCACTGCCCAAGCTCGTGGGGTTATGTCTCGCGGCATTGTTGCTGTTTCTCGTGCCGACGATGAGGTTAGCCACTATGACACCGTAGAAGTCGTGCGTGCTTCCCAAGAAATTAAATTACCCTCAAACAGAATGGTAATTCACGCCGTCACGCGCGAATATATCGTCGACGAAGTCTCTGGCATCAAAGATCCAGTCGGTATGATCGGCAAAAGACTCGAAGCGAACGTGATGTTGATCGATGTTTTCTCCCCTGCTATTAAAAGTTTAGAAAAAGTTATTAAAGATAACGGCGGCGAAATTAAGGGCATGGTTTTCGGTCCCTTGGCTTGCAGCCGTTCGGTTTTAAATAAAAATCAAAAAGAATTAGGGGTCGCTTTAATCGATATCGGTTTTTCTACCACCAGCCTCGCCGTTTTTGAAGATGGTAGCTTACTCCACACCGCGGTTTTTCCCTTTGGTTCGTCGCATATCACTAATGACTTAGCTGTTGGCTTAAAAATCTCGCCCGAAGCCGCCGAAGCAATTAAGTTTTCTTTCGGTGCCGCCTTGGCGAAAGAAATGCCACCACGCGAAATGATCGACTTAAAAAAGATTGATAGTCGGGCCAAGGGTAGTGTGACTCGCCGTTTCGTTGCCGAAATCATAGAGGCTCGCCTCGTCGAAATGTTTCAAGTAATTGGCGAAGACCTAAGGCGTATTAACCGCTTCGGCAAACTCCCTGCCGGCATCGTTTTGGTTGGTGGCGGCTCTAAGCTTCCTAATATTTGCGATTTAGTAAAGCAAGAACTGCACTTAGCTGCTGACTTAGGCTCGGCTGATCTCTCCTTAACTAATTTAAGAGACAACAATCTTTCAATCGAAGCAGACGATCCCGAATGGACCGCCGCTCTAGGTTTGGTTTTCCTAGGCCACGACTCAAGGAGTGATGACACCGCCTACAAAAAAGAACTCCCCGCCTTTTTCAAAAAACTCTGGGGTTATTTCAAACCATAAAAAACAAGACACGAGTCACATATCACGAGACATAAAAAACTCCCCTCCTTTACTGAGGAGGGGTAGGGGGAGGTGGACATTAAAAAAACAAAAAACCCGCGTTTCCACGCGGGCTTGTTTTTACGTTCACGATTTGTTCAGATTTCCACAATCTCCATGCTCTCCGTCGCTAGCAACATGTGGCTAGCGATCGAATTGAAATCGCGGCCGTTGAAGGCACTGAGAGCGATCTGAAGTTGGGGATCTAGGAGATTCTCCGCAAACTCCGGAAGGTTCCACGTCTGATTTTGCAAAGTACGGAGAGCTAACTGTAGATTCGCCTCTGTGTCGGAGAGGGTAAATACCCTGTTACCTTCATGCTCTAGAGCTCTTTGTGGATTGTCATCCTCTGGTCCGAGAATGATTCCGAAAAGAATTGAGAGCACGCGGCCACTCCATGCAAGCGGTGAACCAATATCAATTCGAAGTACCTTTTTACCCAAGATTATTCCCTCCATCAAACAGGGTTGGTGTGTTAGGAGATTTGAGCCTACTACATTTCAGCTCAAACTTATTGTGTAGAGCGGGGTGGGGGGGCGCATTCATGTACATACCCCTCTTGGCGATAGACAATGATCGCTTCGGACATAAACGTTTCATGTTGTCGCATCTTGTAATAGCTTGTTGGTACAACGCTAACAACAACCCCGTGACCCCGTTCAATCTCCGAAATGGCAGCTTTGAGCGCTTCTTCAATTTGCTCTTGTTCTCCGCCATCCTCTTTCAAATTAATAGGCACTCTTTTCGTCAGTACTCCAGACATGATTTCCTCCCAATCTTCATTCAAAGTTCTAGAATTCAGGCCTACTTCACTTCAGCCCCTCGTTTCATATAATAACACAAATATATAATAAAAGTCAATATAAATGAAAATATCAAAAAACCCACGTGAAAACGTGGGTTTTAACTTGTTGAAAAAGTTCACCAATATCTTATCACCAAGGCAGCCAGAAAGTAGAGTGCAGTCTGTACTTGCATGGGCCACTTAACATCTTTGCTATTTTGGGCGCCTAACACGATGAATCCCATAAAGAACAAATGAACCAAGGCGATCACAAGAAGTGTAAAAGATAGGATATTCTGAAACATATTAGCCCTCTTAACCCTAGTTTTATTAACCCTCAAGGTCTTATGGCGCGGCCTACTACATTTCAGCCTTGCGAATCAAACTATGAATTAAATAACGCACAATGTCAATATTAATAAAAATCCCCGAAAAACTCGCCTTTTCCTTTTTTTTACGCTAAAATAACAGTAATTTTTATGGCTAAGAAAACCACGCACAAAGTTAAAGGCGAAGATTGGGGGCTAGAAGAAGCCGCTACCCCAGACTTCAAGGCCAACAAAGCCAAGATAAAAGTAGTGGGTGTGGGTGGTGGCGGTGGTCATGCGGTCTCTCGCATGCGCGATGAGTTTCATAAATCAATCGAATTTATTGCGATTAATACCGACAACCAAGATCTAGAATTTTGTAACGTTGATCGCAAAATTTACATCGGTAAAAATGTGACTCGTGGTTTGGGTGCTGGCATGAACCCTGACCTTGGTCGCCAAGCCGCCGAAGAAAATCGCAACGAAATCGCCGACGCTCTTTCCGGCGCCGATCTAGTTTTTATTACTGCGGGGCTTGGTGGCGGCACCGGTTCTGGTGCCTCTTCCACTGTCGCCGACATCGCTCACGAACTAGGCGCGATCGTCGTCGCCGTCTTAACCAAACCTTTTAGCTTCGAAGGTTTACATCGAGCAAGGATTGCCGACGAAGCCCTTTCTCGCATCAAGGATAAAATCGATTCTTATATTGTGGTGAACAACGATAAGATTTTCGACGTGATTAATAAAGACACCTCGATCGTTAAAGCCTTCGAGTGCATCGACAATGTTTTGAAAGGCGCCGTCCAAGGCATTTCCGATTTAATTTCTATGCCCGGCACAGTGAATGTCGACTTCGCCGACATCAAAGCTATTATGCAAAATTCCGGTGGGGCACTTGTGGGCGTTGGCCTAGCCGAAGGCAAAGACAGAAGTATCAACGCCGTCAATCAAGTCCTTTCTTCACCTCTTATTGATATTAATATTGCCGGTGCGAAGGGGATTCTTTTCAGTGTTTCCGGTCGCGACATGAAAATGCTTGAGGTCAACGAAATCGCCAAAACCATTAATTCCATTGTTGGCCCAGGTGCTAAAACCATCTTCGGTGTTTACAACGACCGCCGTCTTAAAATGGGGGAGTTGAAAGTCACTTTAATTGCTACTGGTTTTGAAGACCGAGATAAAAGTTTGCTTCAAGTTGGTA
This sequence comes from Candidatus Harrisonbacteria bacterium, assembly GCA_023244865.1. Classification (GTDB taxonomy): domain Bacteria; phylum Patescibacteriota; class Minisyncoccia; order UBA6257; family UBA11618; genus JAHFLM01. Next base: position 26,399 of record JAHFLM010000001.1, read on the forward strand.
AAACTCCAGTCATCGAAGTGGAGCGTGGCTCCGATCTTTTTTCCGACGTCAAAATCTCTTCCAAAGAAGAATTACCCAAACCAAACTTACCCATCCCATCTTTCAAATTAGACATTAAGCCTCTCGGCACCTCAACCGAACCAGTGAAAATGGATTCTAGACCCAATCACGATCCTCACACGAAGCCTATCACTTTTAGAGAGCCAATTTCCAAAGAAAAATTAAACGCTGTTGTAGAAGATTCTAAAGACTGGAATCGCGTCGAGTCTAAAGAAAAAGCCATTCCACCACCCGACCCCAAAACCAAAGAAGACAGCTTCTGGGACATTCCCGCCTTCATGCGTCGCAAAAAGAAATAAGATTTCAAAAAAACAGTCATGTAAATTGGCTGTTTTTTGTATTTTCATACCAACATAATAAAACTACCAGCTCGTCCATCTATTGCTTTTTTTTAGCACCACTATAATTAAGTTAATAAGGTCTAAAAGTAGGATAAAAAGTCATAAAAAAATAATAAAAAATGTTAGGCAAAATTAAGAAGCGTAGTGGTAACTTGGTTGATTTTGATGAAAAAAGAATTGAGTCGGCTCTCGGCAAGGCCTTCATGGCCACCAATACCCCGCACAGTGAAGATTTGTTGCGTGACCTTACGCATAAAATTTTAGTTAATCTCGAAGCAATTTATGACAGTATCAAAATTCCAAGCGTAGAAGAAGTTCAAGATTTGGTAGAAAAGCAATTGGCTGAAGACGGCTTTTTCGACGTTTCTAAGTCCTACATTATTTATCGCCTCGAAAGAGAGCGCCTCCGCGATCGTCACAAGAAAGACCTTTTGAGGCGTCTCGAGAAAAAGGAGTTAAAAGTTAAAAAGAGAAATGGTAATTTGGTTTCGTTCGACATTTACGAAATTGAAAAAGAGCTTGAGCCTTTGGTAAAAGATTTTGGTGAGACTATCGATACCCTAAGCATCATCGAAGACGCTAAGAACAATATTTTTGAAGGTATTTCGACCAAAGAAATCAACCAAGCCATCTTAATGGCGATCAAAAATCGTCTAGATCTTGACCCCGCCTATTCCTACATGGCTGCTAGGTTTTTGTTTAACGATCTCTACAAAGAAGTCATCGACACTTCGCTCGCCAGCCCCACTTTCAAAGATACTTACAAGAATAATTTAGAAGCTAAAATTTCACTGGGGGTGAGGCTCGGTCGTCTTGATCCGCGCTTACTTAATTTCGACTTTGAAAAATTAAAAAAAGTGCTCGACCCTAGTCGCGACCACCTATTCTCTTATCTTGGCGCTCAAGTTCTTTATGATCGTTATTTTGTGAAAGACCATGATCAAAATATTTTGGAATGCCCGCAGTATTTTTGGATGAGAATCGCGATGGGCCTAGCTTTAAATGAAAAAGACAAAGATGAAAAAGCTATCGAGTTTTATAATTTAATTTCTCAATTGCTTTACGTACCATCCTCCCCGACTCTTTTCCATTCCGGCACCATGCACCCCCAGATGAGTTCTTGTTACCTCACGACCGTCGAAGATGATTTGCATAATATTTTTAAGTGTATCGGTGACAACGCTCAGCTTTCTAAGTATTCCGGTGGTTTGGGTAACGATTGGACCAATATCCGTGGCACCGGCGCCCTTATCAAGAGCACTAATGTGACAAGTCAGGGCGTCATCCCATTCTTGAAGATCGTTGATTCCACAACTGCCGCCATTAATCGTAGTGGTAAACGCCGCGGCGCCACCTGTATCTATTTAGAAACTTGGCACTATGACATCGAAGAATTTTTAGAGCTTCGTAAAAATACTGGCGATGATCGTCGTCGCACTCACGACACTAACACTGCGAACTGGATCCCTGACCTTTTTATCGAAAGAGTTTTAACTGATGGTGAGTGGACTCTCTTTTCTTCCGAAGAGGTGCCAGATTTGCATCACACCTATGGCCGAGAATTTAAGCGTCGTTATGAGGAATATGAAAGGCGAGTAGAGGAGGGAAGTATTAAGCTTTATAAAAAAATCAAAGCCAAAGATTTGTGGCGTAAAATGATCACGATGCTTTTCGAAACCGGTCACCCGTGGATTACCTTCAAAGACCCGTGCAACGTCCGTTCCCCGCAAGATCATTGTGGCGTCGTGAAGTGTTCTAATCTTTGCACCGAGATCACCCTCAATACTTCCAAAGAAGAGACCGCTGTTTGTAATCTAGGCTCCATCAATCTTTTATCACATTGCGTGAAAGGTAAAATGGACTGGGAAACCCTTAGGGAATCTGTTTCGGTTGCCATGCGCATGTTGGATAACACGATCGACCTAAACTTCTACCCCACTCCTGAATCTGAAAATTCTAATTTGAAACACCGCCCAGTGGGTTTGGGAATTATGGGTTTGCAAGATTGCTTCTACGAATTAAATTACCAGTTTGAAAGTACCGAAGCAGTGAATTTTTCCGATGAGGTTATGGAGTTTATTTCTTATCATGCCATTTCCGCTTCCGCGCAATTAGCCTTCGAGCGCGGCGCTTATTTAAGCTATCGAAATTCTAAGTGGGACAGGGGATTATTACCTATCGACACCATTAAGCTCCTAGAAGAGGAGCGTGGTCGCGCTACGGGCATCGAGCCTATTACGAGGCTAGATTGGAGTGTTGTGAGGGAGCTTGTGAAAAAGCATGGCATGAGAAATTCTAACTGCATGGCAATCGCCCCAACCGCCACCATTGCGAACATTGCCGGCTGTTTGCCATCGATCGAGCCGATCTATAAAAATCTTTACGTGAAGTCTAACTTCAGCGGTGAATTTACAATCATTAACAAGAACTTAGTTGAAGATCTTCAGGCTCTCAATCTTTGGAGTCAGGAAATGCTCGACAAGATTAAATACTACGACGGCAGCATTCAAAACATTTTCGAAATCCCAGCCGACATTCGAGCTAAATATAAAGAAGTCTTCGAAATCGATCCTTATTGGTTGATTTTGCACGCCGCTTATCGTGGTAAGTGGATCGATCAGAGCCAATCCCTAAATATCTTTACCTCGAGCCAGTCCGGCCCCTTCATCGCCGATATTTATTTAAACGCTTGGCGTTATGGCTTGAAGACCACTTATTATTTAAGAACCTTAGCCGCCTCTTCTGTGGAAAAAAGCACGCTCGACATTAATAAGAAATACGAGGGCAAAGAATTAGATGCTTCAGGTAGCTCCAAAGAGCCAGAAGTTGTCTTAGTCGCCGCTAAGCCAAAGATTACTGTTTTCGAAGATGGCACCTGCGAGAGTTGTCAGTAAATTATGCGTTTTGTCATTCCTGCGGAGGCAGGAATCTAATCTATTAACGTTATCCTCAATCCACTTATCCTGAATAGAGTTGGAGGGTGCGAGTCCTGCTAATAAAAAAAGGCCATAAGGCCTTTTGAAAGACTGCGTGGGGAGTGACAGGATTTTGTTCGTTGGAACATTACCCGCACCTTTTCCGTCTCATAAAAGAGAATTTAGGAAACGCCCTGGATCCGGGCCGCACCTCTCCACGCAGTTTATCTCGCTATAATAGCAGTTAAATAAAATTTATCAACAGCTTAAACTTTGGCTTTAGCGAGCCTCTTTTCAGTCAACATTTGCATCACTTAACATACTCGTTCAAAATCATTCTATGGAAGTTAAAAAAATCTTAAATTGTTCTACGACCGATCCGAATAAAATCTTGCCAATTAAATATCAGTGGGCAAGAAAGTACTATAAAACAGGTGTCGCTAATAACTGGACTCCAGAAGAGGTGGGCATGCAGAAAGATGTGGAGACTTGGAAGAACCCGGCTGGCTTAACTGAAGATGAACGTCGTTTAATTATTTGGAACATGGGCTTTTTTTCGACCGCAGAAAGCTTAACTGCTAATAATCTTGTTTTGACTATCTACAAGCACATTACTAATCCAGAATGTCGCCAATATCTTCTGCGCCAAGCTTTCGAAGAGGCAATTCACACCGACACGTTTATTTATTGCTGCGACACCCTAGGGCTCAATCCTGATGATGTTTATAATATGTATCTCAAGATCCCTAGCATTAAGAGAAAAGACGATTTTGTGGTGGCGATGACGAAGTCTCTTATGGATCCAGATTTCACCACCGACAGCACTCAAAATATCAGGCTTTTCGTCCATGATCTCATTGGTTTTTACGTCATCATGGAAGGTATTTTCTTTTACGCTGGCTTTGTGATGATGCTTTCTTTCTTGCGTCAAAATAAAATGGTGGGAGTAGGGGAGCAGTTTCAGTTTATTTTACGAGATGAATCGATCCACCTCGCTTTCGGAGCTGATTTGATTAACGCGATCATCGCCGAAAACCCGACTATTTGGACGGCTGATTTTCAAGAATTGGTTATAAGTAATATTAAGCAGGCGGTAGAGTTAGAGTACGAATACGCCAAAGATTGTCTACCTAGAGGCATTTTAGGCCTCAATGCGGAGACTATTAGAGAGTATATTCAATACATCGCCGACCGCCGTTTAGAAAGAATTGGCTTAACCAAAGTCTATGGCTCTGCTAACCCCTTCCCATGGATGAGCGAGATTATCGACCTTAAAAAAGAGAAAAACTTCTTCGAAACCCGAGTCACCGAATACCAAAGCGGCACCATCAAGTGGGAGTAATTTTAATCTGTCGTTTCTAAGTCACCTTACTCGCCGCTATAATCTCCATCAACCTCTTCTTTATAATATTAATCGTGTGTTGAATCGAAGAAAGTAGAATCTGTTTCACTGCCGCCGAAGCCAATTGCCTGTTGCCAGCAAGCTTTTTTTGCACTGCTAAGGTTTTCACGGCAAAGACTGCTCTTGTGGTTATTAGAGTTAATCCACTAGTACCGCCAGCCGCCAAGATATTAGGTTTGGTAGCCGCTATTTTTTTTAAAATATAAATAGGGTCGGGTGCTACGCAAGAATTAACGTTGCTCAAATTTACCTGCTGGGCTTGCATAATTTGCGGCAGCAAAAAAATCACCAAAAATAAACCATTCCAAAGCCTCTTTGTTCCTAGAGTCCTATTCATTAAAATTATA
>JAHFLM010000086.1 GCA_023244865.1 Candidatus Harrisonbacteria bacterium
AAGTCTGTAGTCCAAGGACATGACGATGATTTTCCGGCAACGACTGATTTGTAAGCCTCGGTGCGATCTCTAATATCCAAGATGGCATCTATACTCATGACTTCGGTTAAGTATTCGCCAGTAGCAAGCTTGGCAACCACATACGCCCCGACAATATCTCCGCGATCAATTGAGAATGGATCATGTTTATGAGTTGGCGCTAATCCAAAACCATTAAGCGTAAACTCATCCGACTTTCTAACTACTGATGCCTGGACAAACAAAACCGAGCCGGAATCAGTCGCTAGCTTCATTAGGCCCATGTAGGAAATATCGAGACAAACCTTGCCGCCTCTCGGGACCAGATAGGCCAGTTTTAAAACCGGATTAAGTGAAAGGTTACAAGCTGACAAATTCACAATGGCGCTCTTGAGCGAGATCGGATTCTTAACCGCCGTACTCATTAAAAAAGAATTGGCACTTAATGACTGCATGGCAAATTCAGCTTCCTTTGGAAAGCTTACGTCAGATATGCGCTCGAAGTTTTCCTGTGTGCTTAAAATGACTTGGTTTAAATCGCTCATTATAAATTCCTCTCTGTTATTAAATCCGCATAGCTTTGATCTCTATAGTCATCATGCTTTTCGTTTTCATCTTCCAGCTTTCGAAGGGCATCGTTCACGCACTCAACGCAAGTAAGGATGTCGCTAAACTTGTGCTTCATTAGTTCGACTCCAAACTCTCTGCATTCTGAGCATTGAGCTTTTTCGAAATAATAAGGACTGTTCTTTGCTCTGATTTCAAATTCTTTAGCCATTACGCCACCTCTTTCGCTGCCAATTTTCTTTCTTCCATTTCGAAGTCGGTTAAATACTCAACCTTCCCTGTGCTCCACTCAATTAAGTAACCGCTGCCTATTTCGAATATCTTGATAACCACAAAAACCTCGTTTACAATTGTTCGCAACTAACAAACCGGGCTCAATTAAACCTAAACTCTTTACACGAGCCTTGACACGATAAGTAAGTAGGATTAATTTGCGCTTTAACTAACTAAGGACTGCCTCTCGGGGAACGCATCTTCCTCGTTGAGCTTGATGCCAGTTAGCTTGTAGATTCGATAGCGAATCTCAAACTTGGGCATGTGACCCTTTAGTATTCTGCAAAGAGTGGCGGTAGTCATTTGACCTTCTCTGCATACTAGGTCTCTGGCTTTAGAATCACCATGTTCGGCGATCCACATGTGCAGGTGAATTGAGTTAGTTTTTTGTTTCATGGGATAAGTATACATCAGGGTGTAATTTTAGTCAAGTAATCATTAGCGTGTAAATTACGCAATGTATTTTATACAGAGTGGCATTTTTAAATTATGGAATTTATACGTGAAATTCTCGCTAAAAACCTACTCTTACCAAGGAAGGAGCGTGGTGTGACACAGGGGCAATTGGCTTCAGCCTTAAACACAACCGCAGCCAGTTATAGCCGATGGGAAAATGCGGCGGCCTGGCCGGACCCAGAATCATTGGAAAAACTAGCTTCTTTTTATGGGATCCGCTCATCTCGCTTTTTTTACGACCAAGATTTAGAAAAACCGCCAATTGACCCCTCAAAAACCCCTCCTTCCCCAAAAGAATTGACCAAGAAACTTGAAGAGCTTATCGAACTTATAAATAAATAATTGTGTCAATAAATCTTGATATAAAGTAATCCGAACTAGCTCCGAAAAGGAGTTATGAAAAGAATGTTTTTAATCTTATTTAATTCTATGTTTTTTGGAGTGATTGGCGGATCTCAAGAGTACGCCATACTTGGCGCGATTGCGGGCCTGTCGTTTGGCATAACCTTGGGCAATTTCCTGGATATGGGGTATCGATACTATCAGCTCCAGATATTCAAAGAGACTGAGACTAATCGAGACCTAATGGAAAAATTTCACAACTTTAAAGAAGATGGCGGCTAGTTTCTTGGCTGGTTTTCACACTTAATCAGATCGCTTCTGAGTTTTGAAACATAATCGTACATGATCTTTTCGTCTGGCGATCCGGTGCAAATATAATTAACCAGGTTTTCTCTAGTGTAGCTTTTTTCGCCGTCTGGCTATCGAAGGTCGGTGCATTCGCCACTATTGCTTTGATTT